>DATFWE010000016.1:0-2726 GCA_035259575.1 Haliangiales bacterium | reverse complement strand
GCGGGCGCGCGATAGACGACGCAGCCGTCGGTCGCCGCCTCGAGCGTCGCGCCGCGCGCGATGCGCTCCGCCAGCCGAGCCAGCCGCTCCGCGCGCCCCGCGGCGGCGGAGTCGCCGTCGCCGTCGAGCGCGGCGAGCGCGCCGGGTTTCGCGCCGAGGCGCGCCACCAGCGCGCGCACCAGATCCGGCTTGAGGTGGCGGTTCAGGTCGAACGTGTCGACGCGCGCCGCGCCGAGGACGTACAGGCCGAGCGGAAACGTCGGGTACCAGCCGGTGCCGACCTCGAGGAACCGCGTCCCGCGCACGCGCACGCCGGCGGCCCGGAGGTGCCCGATCATGAGGCCCAGGTCCTCGATCTTGCTGTCGCACTCCTCGCCGAACCGGCGCAGCCCCCCGCCCAGCCGCTGCAGCCAGTAATGGATGGGCTCGCCGCCGGGGAGCACCCCCAAGAGCTTCTGGATCGTCCCCTTGACGCGCCAGTCCATCGGCGAGCGCATGGTAACAAAAAACCCGCGCGATCCGTGCTACCGTTCCGCCCATCGCGAATGTGCGGGATCGTCGGCCAGTACAACTTCGGAGGTCCGGCCGACCCCGCCGTCGCCCGGCGGGATCGCGGGCTCGTCGAGGCGATGAACGACGCGATCGCCCACCGCGGCCCCGACGACAGCGGCGTGTGGCAGAGCGACGACGGTCGCGTCGTCCTGGGCCACCGGCGCCTCAGCATCGTCGACCTCAGCGCCGCCGGCCACCAGCCGATGGCCAACGAGGACGGCACGGTATGGATCACGTTCAACGGCGAGATCTACAACCACGCCGAGCTGCGCGAGCGCCTCCGCCTCGACGATCGCCATCGGTTCCGCTCGCGCACGGACACCGAGGTCATCATCCACCTGTACGAGGAGCGCGAGCTCGACGCCGTGTCCGACCTCGACGGGATGTTCGCCTTCGGCCTGTGGGACGCGCGGCGCGGCCGGCTCGTGCTCGTGCGCGACCGCATGGGCAAGAAGCCCGTCTATTACACCGTCGCCGCCGGGCGGCTGCTGTTCGCGTCGGAGGTCAAGGCCCTGCTCGCGCACCCCGACGTCGCGCGCCGCCTCGACCTCGTCGCGCTGAACCAGTACCTCACGTTCTCCAACGTCCCCGAGCCGCGCACCATGTTCGAGGGCATCCACAAGCTGCCGGCCGCGCACACCCTCACCTGCGACGCCCGCGGCGCCGTCGCGGTCGAGCGCTACTGGTCGCCCCTGGACGGCCCGGCGTGGACCGCGCCCCACGATCGCGGCGAGGCGGTCGAGCGCGTCCGCGACCTGGTGAAGGAGGCGGTGCGCAAGCGCCTCATGGCCGACGTGCCGGTGGGCGCGTTCCTCAGCGGCGGCGTGGACTCGTCCACGAACGTGGCGCTCATGAGCCGCCTCACGTCGACGCCGCTCCGCACGTTCACCGTCGAGTTCACCGGCTTCGGTCCGGAGGAGAACTTCCACGACGTGCCCTACGCGCGCCAGGTCGCGTCGCTGTTCGGCTGCCGGCACGCCGAGGTGCAGGTGACCGCCGACGAGGCGATCGCCTACCTGACCGACATGGTGCGCCGGCTCGACGAGCCGCTCGGGGATCCCGCCTGCCTGCCCATGCACTTCGTGTCGCGCGCGGCGCACCAGGCCGGCATCAAGGTCGTGCTCGTCGGCGAAGGCAGCGACGAGGTGTTCTGCGGATACCCCGACTTCCCCGCCTTGCTGCGGACCTTCACCGGGCGATGGTCGCTGCTCAAGAAACTGCCTCGCGTCGTGCGGCGGGCGGTGAAGGTCGGCGCCGAGCTGGCCGGCGCGCCCGGGGGACGCGTCGACGTCCTGCGCCGCGCGGCCGAGGACGAGCCGCTGTACATGGGGCTCGACGTGGTGTTCTTCGACTGGGAGAAGGCGCAGCTCTACACCGACGCCGGCCGGCGGGCGATGCCCGACAAGGCCGCGGACACCGTCTCCGGCTACTACCGCGAGATCCTCTCCCGGCGCCCGGGGGCCGACTTCGCCCAGCAGATGTCCTACGTCGAGCTGCGCAACCGCCTCCCTGAGCTTTTGCTCATGCGCGTCGACAAGTTCTCGATGGCGCACTCGCTCGAGGCGCGCGCGCCGTTCCTCGATCACCAGCTCGCGACGTACGCGCTGTCGCTCCCCGCGGCGATGAAGATGGACGGCACGCGCACCAAGACGGTGCTCAAGGACGCGGCGCACGCGTGGCTCCCCGAGGACGTCGTCGAGCGCAAGAAGCAGGGCTTCCGCGTGCCGCTGCCCGCGTGGCTGCGCGGGGAGCTCGCGGGGTGGGCCGAGGACCTGCTCCGCCGCTCGCCGCTGCAGCGGCTCGGGTTGCTCGATTTCGACCACGTCCTCGAACTGTGGCGGCGCCACCGCGACGGCCGGGCCGACCACTCGTTCGACCTGTGGTGCCTCATCAATCTGTCCGGGTGGTACGAGCACTGGTTTGGTTCATGAGCGTCCAGACTGTGCTCTACATCATGGACAGCCTGGGCGTGTCCGGCCGCACCAAGGGCATCATCGATCTCGCCCTCCAGCTCGATCCGGCGCGCTACCGCCCGGTGTTCTGCTCCCTCGGCGAGGAGTCGAGCGCGCTGGCCGATCGCCTGCGCGAGCGCGCGATCCCCATCGAGATGATGCCGCTCCGCCCCGGGCTGCGCCCCGACGGGGTGTGGCGGCTGCGCTCGCTGGTGCGGCGCC
>DATFWE010000015.1:0-33371 GCA_035259575.1 Haliangiales bacterium | reverse complement strand
ATAGACCAGCGCGTCGATGAGGACGAGCCGCTCGACGCGCTCCGGCCGCCGCGCCGCCGCGTAGAGCGCGACGCCGCCGCCCATGGAATGCCCCACCAGCGTGGCGCGCTCGATCGCCAGTGAGTCGAGCACGCCGATGAGCGTCTCGGCGAACGCGGGCGCGTCGTAGCGGTACTCGGACGGCGACGGCCGGTCGCTCTCGCCGAACCCCGGCAGGTCGATCGCCACGACGTCGTAGTCGCCGGCGAGCGAGGGGATCACGTGGCGCCACGCCCAGTGCGACACCATCCAGCCGTGCACCAGGACGAGCGGTCTGCCCCGCCCACGGCGGTGGTAAAACACTCGATTGCCGCCGATGCTCAGGAACCGGCCGGGCAGGCTCACGCTTTGACGATAACAAGGAGACAAGATGAACGGAAGGGACAGCTGGCTGCTCTACGGCGCGAACGGGTACACCGGCGTCCTCGTCGCGGAGGAGGCCAAGCGCCGGGGGATGAATCCCATCCTCGCCGGCCGCCGCGAGGGTGCCGTGCGCCCGATCGCCGAGCGGCTGGGGTTCGAGTGGCGCGCGTTCGAGCTCACTCCCGATGCGCTCCGCCGGGGGCTCGACGGCGCCGGCGCCGTGCTCCTGTGCGCCGGGCCGTTCTCGGTCACGAGCGCGCCCGTCGTGGAGGCGTGCCTCGCCGCCCGCGCCCACTACCTCGACATCACCGGCGAGATCGACGTGTTCGAGGCGTGCGCGGCGCGCGCCGCCGCGGCCGAGCGCGCGGGGGTGACGGTGTTCCCCGGCGTCGGCTTCGACGTGGTCCCGTCGGACTGTCTGGCGCTGCGCCTCAAGGAAGCGCTCCCCGACGCGGTGGAGCTGGACCTCGCATTCTACGGCGAGGGGACACCCAGCGCGGGCACGGCGAAGACCGCCGTCGAGGGGATGGTGCTCGGCGGGCGCGCGCGCCGCGACGGGAGGATCGTCGAGCTGCCGCTGGGTGGAAAGAAGCTCGACGTGCCGTTCACGTCGGGCGTGCGGCGCGCGGTGTCGATCCCTTGGGGGGACGTGTCGACCGCCTACCGCTCGACGGGCATCCCCAACATCACCGCCTACACGGTGGTGTCGCCGGCGTTCGTCCATCTCGCGCCGGTGCTGCGGGGCGCGCTGCGCGTCGGTTTCGTGCGCCGGGCGATCGGGCGCTGGATCGAGCGGACGGTCCACGGCCCCGACGAGAAGACGCGCGCCACCGCGCGGTCCCATCTGTGGGGCCGCGTCACCGACGCGGCCGGGCGGACGCGCAGCGCGCGGCTCGACACGCCCGAGGGGTATGCGTTGACGGCGGTCACCGCGCTCGAGTGCACGCGGCGCGCGCTGGCCGGCAAGATCCGCCCCGGCTACACGACGCCGGCGCTCGCGTTCGGCTCGGGCTTCATCGCCGAGTTTCCCGGCTGCGCGTTTCGCCTTGACTGAACAAACGTATAGCTTATGATCGGGTCGTGCGGCCGGTGCCGGTGTCCAATCCGCCGAACCCGTTCGAGACCACGGCGGTCGAGTGGCTCGAGGCGCCGCCGGAGCGTCCGGTGCACGTCTACGAAGATCACACGCGCGGCATCCTCGCCGAGAACGACAGCCCCGACCTCGGCTTCCGCTTCAGCGTGAACCCGTACAGGGGATGCCAGCATGCGTGTGCTTATTGCTACGCTCGCCCGTCCCACGAGTACCTCGGCTTCGGCGCGGGCACCGACTTCGACACCCAGATCGTCGTCAAGCCGCATGCGGCCGAGCTCCTGCGCGAGGCGTTCGATCGGCGCTCGTGGCGCGGCGACCTCGTCGTGTTCAGCGGCGTGACCGACTGCTACCAGCCGCTCGAGGCCAGCTACCGGCTCACGCGCGCCTGCCTCGAGGTGTGCCTCGAGTACCGCAACCCCGTCGGCATCATCACCAAGGCGGCGCTCGTCGAGCGCGACGCGGACCTCATCGCGGCGCTGCACGAGGCGTGCGACGCCGCGGTGACGATCTCCATCCCGTTCTGGGACGCCGACACGGCGCGCGCGATCGAGCCCTACGCGCCCACGCCCGCGCGGCGCCTGCGGACGATCGAGCGGCTCGTCGCCGCGGGCATCCCCGTCGGCGTCAACGTCGCGCCGATCATCCCCGGCCTGAACGACAAGGACATCGGCGCGATCCTCGGCGCGGCGCGCGCCGCCGGCGCGACGCGGGCCGGCATCACCCTCCTGCGTCTGGCCGGCAGCGTCAGGCCGGTGTTCGAGGAGCGGCTGCGCGGCCGCCTGCCGCTCGCCGCCGACAAGGTCCTGCACCGCATCCGCGATACGCGCGGCGGCCGACTCAACGATCCGCGCTTCGGCACGCGCATGACCGGCGAGGGCGAGTACGCCGACGCCATCCACGCGCTCTTCGATCAGATGGTGCGCAAGCTCGGTTTCGGCGAGCGCCCGCCGCGCCGCGACACGTTCCGGCGGCCGCAGCGGGGGCAGCTTTCCTTGCCGCTGTGACCGGCGGTATCATGCGCCATGCTCACGCGCCGCGGGTTCCTCGGCGCCGCTGCCGCCGCCGGCGCCTGGCTCGCCGCGGGGCCGCTGCGCGCCGCCCCATTCGAGCTCGACGAGGCGACGCTCGCCGCGCTGGGCGAGGGCCTGCGCTCGGGCCGGCACACGTCCCGCCGCCTGGTCGAGGCCTACCTCGAGCGCATCGCGTCGATCGACAAGTCGCTGCGCAGCGTGCTCTACACGAACCCCGAGGCGCTGCGCGACGCCGACGCGCTCGACGGCGAGCGCAAGGGCGGGCGGGTGCGCGGGCCGCTCCACGGCATCCCCATCCTCATCAAGGGAAACATCGACACCGCCGACAAGATGGCGACGACGGCGGGGTCGCTCGCGCTCGCCGGCCGCATCGCCGGGAAGGACGCGTTCGTCGTCGAGCGCCTGCGCGCAGCCGGGTGCATCCTCCTCGGCAGACCAACCTCAGCGAGTGGGCGAACTTCCGGTCGACGCATTCGCTCAGCGGGTGGAGCGGCGAGGGCGGCCAGACGCGCAACCCCTACGCGCTCGACCGCTCGCCGTCGGGCTCGAGCTCGGGCTCCGCCGCGGCCGCGGCGGCCAACCTCGCCGCCGCCTGCGTCGGCACCGAAACGGACGGATCGATCTTGTCGCCCGCGTCGTGCCAGGCGCTGGTCGGCATCAAGCCCACCGTCGGGCTCGTGAGCCGCGCCGGCATCATCCCCATCGCGCACAGCCAGGACACGGCCGGGCCGATGGCGCGCTGCGTCGCCGACGCGGCGGCGCTCCTCGCCGCCATGGTCGGCGCCGACCCGCGCGACCCGGCGACGGCGAAGGCGCCGCGCGCCGAGGACTACACGTCGCAGCTCATCCCGACCGGGCTCAAGGGGGCGCGCATCGGCGTCGCCCGCAAGAAGTTCTTCGGCATGCACCCGGCGGCGGATCGCGCGGGCGAGGAGGCATTGCGCGTGCTCCGCGACGCGGGCGCGGCGCTCGTGGATCCCGCCGACGTCGCCGTCGACGGCATCGACGACGCCGAGCTCGAGGTGCTGCTGTACGAGTTCAAGGCCGACCTCGACGCCTACCTCCGCGCGGCGGGGGGCGCGGTCAAGTCTCTCGCCGACGCGATCGCGTGGAACGACGCGCACCCCAAGGAGGAGATGCCCTACTTCGGCCAGGAGCTGTTCCAGCAGGCGGAGAAGAAGGGGCCGCTCACGGACGCCGGCTACCGCAAGGCGGTGGCGAAGTGCCGGCGCCAGGCGCAGACGATCGACGCGATCATGGCCAAGCACAAGCTCGACGCGGTGCTGGCCCCGACCGGCGGGCCCGCCTGGCTGATCGACGTCGTCAACGGCGACGCGTTCACCGGCTCGAGCACCACGCCCACCGCCGTCGCCGGCTACCCCGCGATCACCGTCCCCGCCGGCGCGGTCCACGGCCTGCCGCTGGGCGTGACGTTCATGGGCAAACCGTGGAGCGAGGGGACGCTCATCCGCCTCGCGTTCGCGTTCGAGCACATCACGAAGGCGAGGAAGCCCCCCGAGCTGCGCGCGAGCGTGGCGTTCTGACGCGCGGGGTGCGGCGGTCAGGCCAGCCCGGCCTCGAGCGAGGCCACCAGCCCGTCGATGTGCGCGCGGAGCGCCTCCGGCACCGAGGCGTCGGCGCGGCACTGCGCGCGGAGCTGCTGCGCCATCGCCCGCCCTTGGGCGGCCTGCCGGGAGAAGCTCGCCAGCGACGAGGTGAGGGCGATGAGCGAGTCCAGCGTGGCCACGTCGTCCCGGCGCTCGCGGAAGGTGAACGGCCGCTCGTCGCGCGCGCACTGATCGCGCACCAGTCGCGTCAGCCACGACGCGGTGGCAGCCATCTTGTCGAAGGCGAGCAGGTCCGGCGTGTCGCGCGGCGTGTGGTAGACGCGCGAGCGGCCGTTGGTGAGCAGCAGGAACGGGCGCCGCCGCTCCCAGAACGACCAGTAGTCGCTCAGCGCCGGGATGATGTCCGCGCCCGCGCGCCGCACCACGACTCCGGGCGTCGGCGCCATCGCGTCGATGCGCGCCGCCGTGTCGTCGCTGCGCTCCGCACCGAGGAGGAACACGCTGTCGCGCACGTCGGCCGGCAGCACTGGAGCCCCGACGGCGTGACCGACGAGATCCATGCACACCATGAGGTCGATCCGCTCGAGCGGCACGATGGGGTGACGCGCGAAGTGCTCGGACCCCATCGCCGGCGAACGGAACCAGGGCGGCTCCTCGCCGTCGAACGCCGCGATGATGACGCCGCGTCCGGCGGGGCGATCGCGCGCCAGCGCCCGCGCCGTCTCGACGAGGATCGTCACCGCGGCGGCGTTGTCGTCGGCGCCGCGGAAGACGACGTTGCCCTCGGCGCCCAGGTGGTCGAAGTGCGCGCCCACGAGGATCCAGCGATCGACATCTGCGCCGGGCAGCGTCGCCAGCACGTTGGCGCCGCCGCAGCCCGGCACCTCCTGCTCGAACGCGTCGAGCCCCGCGTCGCGCAGCGCCGCGACGACGATCTCGCGCGCCAGGTCCCCGCCCGCCGTCCCCGGCGCCCGCCCGGCGCAACGATCCGAACAGAGATCGTCGACCAGCTGTCGCATGTCCCGAGCGTATCACCTCACCCCGAGCTGCGCGCGAGCGTGGCGTTCTAGCTCGTCTTCAGAACCTCGTCCGCGAACCGGCGCGTCATGTGGTCGCGCACCAGCTCCTCGATCTCGTCGGGGGTGCCCAGCGCCAGCGCCTGATCCGCCAGCTGCCGCGCCTCCGCCAGCGTCGACGCGCGGATCACGCTCTTGATCACCGGGATCGCCACGGCGTTCATGCTGAGCTCGTCGAGGCCGAGCCCGAGCACCACCAGCGCCATGAACGGCTCGCCCGCCATCTCGCCGCACATCGCCACGGGGATGTTTTGCTTCCGCCCGACCTCGCCGACGTAGCGCAGCATGCGCAGGATCGCCGGGTGCAGCGGCCGATACAGATAGCTCACGTGCTCGTTCACGCGGTCGATGGCCAGCGTGTACTGGATGAGGTCGTTCGTGCCTATGGAGAAGAAGTCCACCTCCGGCGCGATCATGTCGGCGGTGAGCGCCGCCGACGGCATCTCGATCATCACCCCCACCTTCATCGCCGGATCGAACGGCTCGCCGCGCGCCCGCAGCTCCTCCTTGCACTCCTCCACCACCGCCTTCGCCTCGCGGATCTCGCTCACCCCGCTCACCATGGGGAACATGAGGCGCAGCGGCCCGTGGACCGACGCACGCAGGAGCCCCCGCACCTGCTCCATGAAGATCGGCCGCCCCTGCTTGGTGAGACAGATGCGGATCGAGCGCAGCCCGAGCGCCGGGTTGACCTCGGCGCCGAAGCTCTGCGTGAGCGGCGACGTCTTGTCCCCGCCCAGGTCGAACGTGCGGAACGTGGCCGGCCGGCCGCCGAGGATCTCGACCACGCTGCGCGCGTACTGGTAGTGCTCGTCCTCGACGGGAAGCGTGTTCCGGTTGAGGTAGAGGAACTCGGTGCGGAACAGGCCGATCCCCTCGGCGCCGTGCTCGCGCGCCCCCTCGATCTCCTCGAGGATGTCGACGTTGGCCTGGAGCGCGACGCGGTGGCCGTCGATCGTCTCGGCCGGGAGATCGCGGTTGGCGAGCAGCGCCTCGCCGATCGCCGCCTCGCGGCGCGCGCGCGCGCGGAAGTGCGCGACGGTCGCGGCCTCGGGGTTGACGATGACCAGGCCGTGCGTGCCGTCCACGATGACGAGGTCGCCCGTGCCCACGACGTGGGTCACGTCCTCCAGGCCCACCACCGCGGGGATCTCGTGCGCGCGCGCGATGATGGCGCTGTGCGACGTCTTCGCGCCGGCGTCGGTCACCAGCGCCGCCACCGCCTGGCGATGGAGCTGCGCCGTGTCCCCCGGCGACAGGTCGTGCGCCACCACCACTGCGTCCGGCGGCGGCGTGACCGGCCCCTCCTCCTCGCCGAGGAGGTTGCGCAGGATCCGGTCGCCGACGAAGTCGATGTCGCTCCGCCGCTCGCGGAAATAATCGTCCTCGATGGCGTCGAAGATCTCCTTGATCGCCTCGACGGTGCGCCGCAGCGACCACTCGGCGTTGATCTTGTCCTCGCGGATCCGCCGCACCGTCTCGTCGACGAGGTGCTCGTCGTGGAGCATCAGCTGGTGCGCCTCGAGGATGTGGAAGTGATCCTCGCCCTCGCGCGCGACCAGCTTGCCCTTGATGCGGTCGAGCTGGAGGTCGCTCTCGACGATCGCCGCCTTGAACCGCGCGACCTCGACGTCGACGTCCTGCGCGTCGATGTGGCGCTTGGGCGTCTTCACCTTGCGGCGATCGACGACGTATGCCCGGCCGATCGAGATCCCCGGCGACGCGCCGATGCCGCGCTTGCGGACCTCCCCCAGCGTCGGGATCGTCAGCTCGCTCGACACGCGGGTGGGGCGGGGGGCCGACGGCAGCGGCAGCGGCAGCGTGCCGTCGTCCTTCTTCTTGTCGTCGGGCGTGGCCACTACTTGTCCTCGCCGAAGCGCCCGCGGACCAGCTCGCCGAGCGCGTCCAGGCATGCCTGCGCGTCGTCCCCGCGCGCGCGAACGCGGATCGTCGACCCCTTGGACGCCACCAGCATGAGCACGCCCATGATGCTCTTCCCGTTCACCGTCTGCCCGTCCTTCTCCACGTCCACGTCCGCCTTGTACTTGTGCGCCATCTGCACGAACTTCGTCGCCGCCCGGGCGTGCAGGCCCAGCTCGTTCACGATCTCGAAGTCCGACTCGAGCTGGCCGTCGTTCACCTACACCCCTCCAGCCGGATCGATCGGATGGCGGTGTCGAGCGCCCCCCGCGCGAGCGATTCCGGCGACAGCCCGGTGCGGTTCGCGGTGGCCAGCTTCATCAGCATGGGCAGGTTGACCCCGGCGACCACCGCCATGTTGCGCGACTCGCGCATCTCCTCGAGGGCGCAGTTCGTGGGCGTGGCGCCGTGCAGGTCGGCGCAGATGAGCACGCCCTCGCCGTCGTCGATGCGTGCGACCGCATCGTGCAGGCGGCGCCGGATGTCGGACTTCGCCTCGCCCACCTCCACGTCGAGGCCCTCGAAGCCGCGCGTGCGCTCGTCCCCCATGAGGCGGCGCAGGGTCGCGACCATGTCGCTGGCCGAGTGACCGTGGGTGACAACGAGAATGCCGATCATTGTTGCCTCCCTCGCTCGCGTCGGCTCGGCGCTCCAAGTCGCTCGGCTGCGCCTCGCTCCAGGGTCGCGTGGATCCTCGCCTCCGCTCGCTCGATCATGGGTTTGCTCCCCGTTCGATGTCGCGGTGGCGGATAGTGAGGCTCCAACGCGAACCGAAACGCCGCCCGAGCTCCTCCGCGACCGCCACCGATCGATGCCGTCCGCCGGTGCAGCCGAGGGCGATCGTCACGTACGCCTTTCCCTCCCGCTCGAACCGCGGCAGAGAAAATGTAAGCAGATCCTCGATTCTCTTGGTGAATTCGGCCGCGTCGTCATTCCCCAGCACGAACCGGGCGACGTCCGCATCGAGCCCGGTGTGCGCGCTCAGCGCTTCGATGAAATAGGGGTTGGGCAGAAATCTCACGTCGAGCACGATGTCCGCCTCGGCCGGCAGCCCGTGCTTGTAGCCGAACGACAGGAGCGTGAGCGACAGCGCGCCGGTCGCGCGGCCGTAGCGCTCCTGGATGATCCCCTTGAGCTGGTGGACGTTGAGGTGCGTCGTGTCGACCACCGCCGAGGCTTCCTCGCGCAGCTCCTTCAGCATCTGCCGTTCCTGGGCGATCCCCGCCCGCAGGTCGTCGTCGGCGAGCGGATGGCGCCGGCGCGTCTCGGAGAACCGCCGGAACAGCGCGTCGTCGGACGCGTCGAGGAACAGCACCTCCACCGGATGCCCCTTGGCCTTGAGCGACCGCAGCACGTCGCCCACGCCGGTCAGGAACTCGCCCTCGCGGGCGTCGATGACGAGCCCGGCCTTGTTCGTCTCCCCCTGCGCCGAGATGAGCTCGACGAACTTCTCCACCAGGGGCAACGGCAGATTGTCGACGCAGAAGAAGTCGAGGTCCTCGAGCGCGCGGACCGCGGTGCTCTTGCCCGCCCCGGAAACGCCGGTGACGACGACGATGCGCAATTACTCGACCTCGTCCGGAACGTATTCACGCGGGCGCGCCTCGGCAATGGCGCGGTTCAGCCGGTCCTGGAACTCCTTGGCCGAGTGGTGCCCCTGGACCTTGAGCAGCTGGTTGCGCGCCGCCACCTCGATGATCGACGTCATGTTCCGCCCCGGGCGCACCGGGATGCGCAGCATCGGGATCACGACGTCGAGGACGGTGTACGTCATGTCCTCCACGCCCAGGCGGTCGTACTCCTCGTCCTCGCGCCACTCGACGAGCTCGACCACGAGCTCGATCTTCTTCGTCTCCCGCACCGCCGAGATGCCGAACAGATCCTTGATGTTGATGATCCCCAGCCCGCGGATCTCCATGTGGTGCTTGATGATGTCGTTGCCGGAGCCGATCAACGTCTCCGGCCCCTTCTTGCGGATGTCGACGATGTCGTCGGCGACCAGGCGGTGGCCGCGCATGACGAGGTCGAGCGCCGCCTCGCTCTTGCCGATGCCGCTCTTGCCCAGGAGCAGGATGCCGACGCCGAGGACGTCCATCAGCACGCCGTGGATCGACGTCGTCGGCGACAGCTGATCCTCGAGGTACTTGGTGACGCGGTCGATGAGCACCGAGCTCATCAGCGTCGACACCATCAGCGCGACGTTGCGCTCGTCGCACAGGCGCACCATCTCGACCGGCGGCTCGAGCCCGCGCGTCACCAGGATGCAAGCCGGCTTGAGATCGACGAGGTTCGTCACCCCGCGCGCGCGCTCCGTCTCGGGCAGATGCGCCAGGTAGCTGATCTCGGTGTTGCCGAGCACCTGCACCCGCTCGGGATGCACCTGCTCGCCGTAGCCCGTCAGCGCCAGCCCCGGCTTCTGGATGCGCGGCACGGTGACCCGCCGCGACAGGCCGGCGCGTCCCGCCAGCACCGTGACCGAGAGCCCGGCGCTCGGGTCCGTTGCGAGCTGTTCCACTCGGACCGACAGCATTGCCTACATCCTAGCCGAGTTAGTACTTCGCGTCCTCGTCGGCGATGACCTCGAACATCTCCTTCGCGCCGTCGGCGGCCATCAAGCGCGTGCGGAACTCGGGGTCCTTGAACAGGCGGCTGATGCGCGCCAGCGCCTTGAGGTGCACCCCCGTCGAGTTCTCCGGCGCGACGAGCACGAAGAACAGGTGGGTCGGGCGGCCGTCCATCGAATCGAAATCCACGCCCGCGCGCGCGCGGCCGACGCACGCGACGAGCTTGCCCACCGCGTCGAGCTTGCCGTGCGGGATGGCCACGCCCTCGCCGATGGCCGTGGACGCGAGCTTCTCCCGCTCGACGAGGACGCGCAGGAGATCCTCCTTGGCGACGCGGCCGTTCGGGTTCTGGTTCTCCGCCAGATGCGCCGCCAGCTCAGCGAGGACGTCCGGCTTCGCCTTGGCGTGAAGCTCGGGAAGAATCAGGTCCTCGCGAATGAAGTCTACGATCTTCATGGCGGCGATACGGCGCGGACACTACCATATAGGATACGGGCGACAAGGGGTCGCAGATTCCCCCCTGTCAGGTCCCCGTACCCTCGGTCTCGATCAGCCCGAACGTTCCGTCCTCCCGTCGGTAAAGCACGTTCACCTGTCCACTGTCGCTGTTGCGGAAGACGAAGAAGCTCTGCGCCATGAGGCTCAGCTGCAGGAGCGCTTCGTCGACCGTGTGCGATCGCGCGGACATCTGCTCGGTCTTGATGAATTGCGTCTTCTTTTCGGCGACTTGCGGTTGGTCGGCCGGGGGCGGCTCCGCCGCCGCGATGACGGTGTGGCGAACCGGGATCGACGACAGATCCGCGCGCGCCTTGTGCCCGCGGATCTTCTCCTTGAAGCGGCGGCACTGCCGCTCGATCTTGGCCATCACGAGGTCGATAGAGGAATACATGTCCTCCGTCGCCTCGCTCCCCTGCAGCACCAGACCGTTGTGGAGCTGGATGTTCACGTCCGCCATGTGCTGGTAGCCACGCTCGCAGCTCAGCACCACGTGGGCGTGGATGGGATCGGGAAAGTACTTCTTGATGCGTTCTACTTTGTCGCGTGCGTAGTCCTTGATTGCGTCCGTTGCGTCCAAGTGGCGAAACGTCACCGAGAACTGCATGCCCGTCTCTCCTATCAGAAGACTTGCTTCCGTTTGGAGCTCGACAAAATTCCCAGCTGTTCCCTGTATTTCGCTACTGTCCTCCTCGCGATGTCGATGTTTTGGTCCTTGAGCAGCTCGACGATCCTCTGATCCGAATGCGGATGCTTGGCGTCCTCTCCCGAGATGATGGACTTGATCTTGTTCTTCACCGCCTCCGAGGCGACCTCGTCCCCGTCGGTGCGCGAGATTCCCGAGTTGAAGAAGTACTTCAGCTCGAACAGCCCCTGGGGCGTGTGGACGTACTTGCTCGTGGTCACGCGCGAGATCGTCGACTCGTGCATGCTGATGTCCTCGGCGACGTCGCGGAGGATCAGCGGTTTCAAGTGCGCGATTCCTTTGTCGAAAAAGTCGCGCTGGAACTTGATGATGCTCTCGGTGACCTTGACGATGGTGCGCTGCCGCTGCTGGATCGAGCGGATGAGCCACTGCGCGCTGCGCAGCTTGTCCTGGATGTACTCGCGTGCCTTGGCCCCGCCCGACATCGCGGTCTTGTAGAACGACGAGATCTTGAGCTTGGGCAGACCGTCGTCGTTCGGGACGACGAAGTACTTGTCGCCGACCTTGTGGATGTAGACGTCGGGCGTGATGTAGTGCGGCTCGTCGGAGGAGTACTGCCGTCCCGGACGCGGGTCGAGCTCCATCACGACCTTGGCCGCCTCGTACACCTCCTCGAGCGGCTCCTTGAGGTCGCGCGAGATGGCGGCGTAGTTCTTCTTCTCCAGGTTGCCGAGGTGGCCCTTGATGACCTGGAGCACCAGATCGTCGTCGATGCCGAGGTGCTGCGCCTGCACGAGCAGGCACTCCTCGAGCGTGCGCGCGCCGCAGCCGACGGGATCGAGGAGCTGGATCCGCTGCAGCACCGCCTCCGCCGCCTCGACGGGGACGCCGGCGTCCGCGGCGATCTCGTCGAGCGGCGGGTCGCGCAGGTAGCCGTCGGGGTCGAGGTTGCCGAGGATCATGAGACCCAGCCCGACCTCGTCCTCGGTCATCGGCGTGAGCTTGATTTGCCAGGCCAGATGATCGAAGAGCGACGTCCGCTTGGTGAGCGTCGCCTCCAGCGACGGCAGCTCGTCGCCCGTCTGCCGGTAGGCCGGCATCGGCGGCGCCATGGTGTAGTTGTCGAGGTAGTTCTCCCAGTCGATCTCGTTGACCGCTTCCCCCTCGGTCTTGACCTCGGGCTCCTTGTCGAGCTTCTCGAGCCCCTCAGGCACGCGTTGCTCGGTCTCGCCCGCGGCCTCGAGCTTCTGGTCGCCGTCCGCCTCGCCGCCGAGATCCTCCTGGCGGTCCTTCTCCTGGGCGGTCTCGACCGAGTCCTCCAGGATCGGGTTTTCCATCATCTCTTCCCGGACGAGCTCGACCAGCTCCATCCGGGACAGCTGCAACAGCTTGATCGCCTGCTGCAGCTGGGGGGTCATGACCAGCTGCTGGCTAAGCTTCAGATGTTGTTTTATCTCAATGGACATCAGCCGTTGGCACGAGGCTTGATGGGACGGAGCTACCGTACCCACGAAACCCTTGTTTGTAAAGGGTACTTCAGCTAATGGCTTGGATTTTGCAGCCTTAGCTGGGGAGGGCGGCGGGCTGAGGGGCGATGCTGCGGCGGGCGCGGAGCTGGGCCTCGAGGCACGCGCGGACGAACCGCTGGAACAAGGGGTGGGGCGCCATCGGGCGCGACCTGAACTCGGGGTGGAACTGGCAGCCGACGAAGTAGGGGTGGTCGCGGAGCTCGATCATCTCCACCAGGCGCCGGTCGGGCGACAGGCCGGACAGGACGAGCCCGTGGTTCTGCAGGATCTCGCGGTAGTTGTTGTTGACCTCCCAGCGATGGCGATGCCTCTCGGAGATGGACAGCGTGCCGTAGGCCTCCGCCGCCTTCGTTCCCTCGATGAGGAGGCACGGATACGCGCCGAGGCGCATGGTCGCGCCCTTGTCCGTGACGCCGCGCTGGTCGGGCATGAGGTCGACGACCGGGTGGGGCGTATTGGGATCCACCTCGGACGAGGACGCGCCGGCGAGCCCGCACACGTTGCGCGCGAACTCCACCACCGCCATCTGCAGGCCGAAGCAGATGCCGAAGAACGGCACCTTGCGCTCGCGCGCGTAGCGGATGGCGGCGATCTTCCCCTCGGTGCCGCGCGCGCCGAAACCGGGCGCGACGAGGATCCCGTCGACGTCGTAAAGGAACGGGTCGGGCCCGCGCTTCTCCACCTCCTCCGAGTCGATGTGGCGGATGGTGACGCGCGCGTCGTTGGCGACGCCGCCGTGGATGAGCGCCTCGTTGAGCGATTTGTACGACTCGACCAGCTGGACGTACTTGCCGACGAACCCGACCGTCACCTGACGCGCCGGGTTCTTGATCTTGTCGACGATGCGCTCCCACTCGGTGAGGCGGGGCGCGCGCGACCAGATGTTGAGCAGCTCGGCGACCTTGTCGTCGAGCCCCTCCTCGTGGAGGCGAATCGGCACCTCGTACACGGTCGGGACGTCCTGCGACGTGAACACCGCGTCGGGCGCCACGTTGCAGAAGCTCGCGATCTTCTTCTTCAGGCCCCCGTCGAGCGGACGGTCGACGCGGCAGACCAGAATTTCCGGAATGATGCCGATTTCTCTGAGCTTTTGGACCGAGTGCTGCGTCGGCTTGGTCTTGAGCTCGCCGGCCGCGGCGATGTAGGGGACGAGCGTCAGGTGCACGGCGACCGAGTTCTGGTGGCCGAGCTCGTGCCGGAGCTGGCGAATCGCCTCGAGGAACGGCAGGGACTCGATGTCGCCGACGGTGCCGCCGACCTCGACGATGAGGACGTCGTTGCCCTCGGCGCACTTGCGGATGCGGTCCTTGATCTCGTCGGTGATGTGCGGAATCACCTGCACGGTGCCGCCGAGATACTCGCCGCGGCGCTCCTTGGTGATGACCGCGTGGTAGATCTGTCCGGTCGTCACGTTGTTGAGGCGCGACATGCGCGTCCCGATGAAGCGCTCGTAATGCCCGAGGTCGAGGTCCGTCTCGGCGCCGTCATCGGTGACGAACACCTCCCCATGTTGCATGGGGTTCATCGTGCCCGGGTCGACGTTGATGTACGGGTCGAGCTTCTGGTTGGCGACCTTGAGACCCCGGTTCTCGAGGAGGGCGCCGATGGAAGCGCTGGCCAGCCCCTTGCCGAGGGAGGACACCACGCCGCCGGTCACGAAGATATACTTGGTCTGTTTCGACATGACCCGCCCTTTTCCATTATCAGAAGAGGGTGCACCTTGCACGGCGAATATGGTCCGCGTTGGGTATGACACTTGGGACGCGCGAAATCGGCATTACACTGGTAAGAGATGAACAAGCCCACCGACGATATCGCCCTCCTCACCGGCCCCACCGAGGACAAAAAGGGTATGCGGATCGTGCGGTTCCGTGAGGAAAGCGTGAGCCTGGCCGAGGTCCGCCCCGTCCAGGAAGGCAAACCCATCCACGGCGACGTCATCGCGCTCCGGCCGCGCGAGGGAGCGCCGCCGTTCGTCCGCAACGTCGAGGTCGTGCACGAGGCCCCGCGCCATCGCGACGGCCCGGCGCAGGTCGCGAGCGACGCCTACCGCGAGGGGTGGGAGGCCACGTTCGCCACGGATCCGTCGACCCTTAACTAGTTCATCGCGATCCGGATCACCACCCCGCCCATGACGTCGTTCTCCTTGAAGTCCGAGCGCGGGCTGTCGGCGTGCGCGTTGTGGCACTGCACGCACGCCGGCGACACCGCGCGGTCGGGGTACACGGCGGTGAAGTACGACTTTCCGCCGAGCTTCTCCTCGCTGTAGAACGCCTCGCCCGTCTGGGTGACCTTGGTCAGGCCGGCCTTCTCGACCTCGGTCTTGGGGACGTTCTGCTTGTTGATCGCCCACGGCGACAGGAGCGCGTAGGTGAACGCCTCCGTCTTCTTGGACGACAGCTCGGCGCCCATGCGGAACATCTGCGCCGGCAGCGGCAGCGCCTTGTCGTCCTCGAAGTGCTCGGTCGCCTTGACGACCTTGTCGACGTTCTGCAGCCGGTTCACGACCCGCGTCGTGTACACGGTGCGATCGGCCGACAGCACCGTGAAGAGCGCGTCGGCCATCTGGCGCGGGCTCACGCCCCCGGCGGCGGGCGGCTGCGCGCACGCGGCCAGGAATAGAACTCCTGCGGCGATCCGGTTCATGGCTTCCTCCGTTGCTTGAGTCGGGCCCGCACCATGTCGAAGGTGTCGAGGGCGGTCCGGGGACGACCCACGAAGTTGTTGCGGACGAGCGCATCGTCGGCGAGCGCCGCGAGCGAGAACGCGAGCCCGTGGCAGCCGAGGCACACCGAGCGGACCATCTTCTCGCGCGGGCGGAGGTTGTCGTTCTGGTTGTGCTGCGGCACGCCGTCGGTGCGGGGGAGGTGGCACGCGGCGCAGGACACGCCCGCGCGCGCGTGCGGCGACGCCCGGTGGGCTAGGCTGTGCTCGTCGGCGTGGCAGCCCAGGCAGGCGGTCGTGGCGGCGCGCTCGACGTCGAAGCGGTGCGCGCCGTGGCACGACGTGCAGCCGAGGACCCGCTCGCGCGCGTCGGCGCGCATGGGCAGCCGCGCCATCGCCGGGCTCATGGGCGACATCCCGGCGGCCAGGCGCATGCCGTGCCGGCCGGCGAGGAACCCGGCCGCCTGGTCGGCGTGGCAGCGCGCGCAGGCGGCGCGCCCGGGATGGTCGTCCCACGCGCCGTCGGCGGCGTGGCACTTGCCGCAGTTGACGCCCGCGCGCGCGTGCGCGGTCTCGAGCCAGTCGCGGACCAGCGCCGGGTCGCCGTCGCGATCGGGCGCGGTGGCAGGGGTCGCACGCGCGGCTGGCTTGCGCGGGGGGAGGCGCGGCGCGGCGACCGTGTCGGGCTCGTCGAGATGGTGGGCGATGAAGTCCTCGTAGAGCGCGCGGTTGTCGTGGAACTTGTGGCAGCCGACGGCGCTGCAGCCCTCGAACGGAAAGCCGGCGTGCGACGGGCGCTCGGTCGCGATGTCGGAATGGCAGCTCTTGCAGAAATCCGCCGGCAGCGTGACGCCGAAACGCTCGGTCTCGTGCGGAAGGTGCTCGCGATGGCAGGTGATGCACAGGCGCGCGTCGAGCGACGCGGTGCGCTCCGCGTTGCGCGGGTCGGTGAACTTGGACAGGGGGTGCGAGTCCTTCGCCGCCTCGAGCTCCTGGGCATGGCAGCGGGTGCACGCGTCCTGGCGCACGCCGTCGAACGGGGTGTGGCATGCGCCGCAGTCGGTCTCGATCTGGTAGTGGCCGTCGGTCGTCGCGCCGGGGAGGTGGATGCGGCGCCCTTCGCCGCCGCGGAGGTGCGGCACGGCGACGACGCCGACGATCCCGACGCTGATCACCGCCCAGCCGGCGACCATCAGCCGGCTAATAGTAGTACGCATGGAAAACGTGCGTCAGCAGCAGCGCGAGGAGCGGCCAGGTGAGGATGACGTGCACCCACACCATGGCGCGCTTGGGTGGGGCGGCGTTGGGTGCGACCGCGCCGACGACGGCGGCCGCGACGCCCGCCACGGCTGCGCCGAGGAACGCGACCACGAGCGCGCGATTGAGATTGTCGCCGAGGTGGAGGCCGGTGTGGGCGAACAGCACCGCCAGCGCCAGCGCGTTCACGCCGGCGTGGAGGAGACGCCAGCGCTCGAAGCCGCCGTGCCGGAACCGGCGCCAGCGCTTGCGCAGCGACAGGACCAGGCCGAGCGCGCACAGCCCGAGCGCCGAGTAGCCGGTGACCTGGGCCCAGAAGTCGTGGCGGGCGGCGAACAGCGCGTGGACGCGCGCCCCGAGGGGCCGCACCACGAACCAGGCGGCGACGCACGCGGCGGCGGCGATCGCGGCGACGAGCAGCGCCGGCGAACGGTCGGCGATCGCGGGGTGCCCGCCGCTGATGCGCGCGAGCTGCGGCTTGCACGAACCGCACAGCGTGCCCGCGCCGGTGCGCCGTCCCAGCTCGACGACCGAGCAGCAGCCGTCGGCGACCGCCTCGGTCAGCGCGGCCTCGGAGATGCGCATGCACGTGCAGACCAGCGAGTCGGCGGCGCGGTTGGGGGCGCGGATGCGGCCCACGCGCGGGAACTGGCGGCGCGCCCACGCCGACGGGCGCCGGCGCGTCTCCATGAGCTCCATGACGTCGTCGATGTCGCTCCACTCGCCCACCGCCATCGCGCCGACGATCCGGCCGTGGCCCTTGTGGTCGAAGAGGAGCTTGCGGTAGCAGACATCGTCGCGATAGGTGAGCGCCATCGCCTCGCGGTCGTCGAAGCGGCCCAGGCAGGCGACCGCGACGCCGAGGAGCTTGAGCTTGGCGGACATGTCGGAGCCGGGAAAAGTCGCGTCGCCGCCGGTCAGGCGATCGGCGGCCACGTCCGCCATGAGGTACCCGGGCGGAATGAGGCCGTAGGTCGCGCCGCGGTGGCTGGCGCACTCGCCGATGGCGAGGATGGTCGGGTCGGAGGTCTCGAGGCTATCGTCGATCCTGATGCCGCCGTTCTTGTCGAGCGCGAGGCCGCACGCGGCGGCGAGCTCCGAGCGCGGGCGGATGCCGGCGGCGACGACGACGAGGTCGGCGGCGAGGGGCGCGCGATCGGGCAGACGGACGGACAGCCCGGCGGCGGTCCGCTCGATGCCGAGCGGAGCGCGGCCGAGGAACACGCGGATGCCGAGCCCTTCGATCTTCTTGCGCAGGAGGGCCCCGCCTTCCGCGTCCAGCTGGCGCGGCATGAGCTGCGGCGCCACCTCGACGACGTCCACCGCGAGGCAAAGATCGGCGAGCACCTTGGCCGCCTCCAGACCGAGCAGGCCGCCCCCGATCACCACGGCGCGCGCCGCCGTGCGCGCGTGCCGGCGGATGGCGGAGAGATCGTCGAGCGTGCGGAACACGTAGACATCGCGATCGTCGATGCCGGGCAGCGCCGGGACGAACGGCCGCGATCCGGTGGCGAGCACCAGGCGGTCGTAGGCGATCGTTTCGCCGGACGCGGATACCACGGTGCGGGAGTCGCGATGGATCGCGGCGACCTTGTCACCGAGCCGCAGCTCGATTCCGTGCTCGGCGTACCACGACTCCGGATGGAGCGTGAGGTCGGCGACCGTGTCCCCGCCCGACGGCGTCGACGACATCAAGGTCGCCAGGTGCACGCGGTCGTACGCGGGATGCGCCTCCTCCGCGAACACGACGATGCGCGGCCGCGACGGCGATCGTCGGCGCAGCGCGACCAGACGCTCGCACAATCTCGCGCTCGTCATTCCGTTGCCCGCCACCACCACCGTTCGCACACACGCTCCGTCGGTGGTGACGTGAGCGATGTTTCTGGGCTCCCCGTGCGCCATCTCCATCTTCCGACCTACGCGACTACCCTGACTTTGTAGACTAATCAGAAGTTGGATCGAGGCAATGAAAATCAATGCAAACAAATCATTACGTAATGAACGATGCGAATCGTCGTCCGTCGCATTCATGCGGGCCGCATGCCGATGCGATGGGCATGCGGGGCCGCATTCTCCGACGACGGGCCGTCTGCGCTCCACGACTCCCGTGACGGACTCCAACCGACAGGTATGCGTACCGAACGGCCATACGCCCAATTCGCGACAATTGATCTTCCGATAGAAGGATTCGCCGTGTTATCTTGAAACCGGAAGGGGGCTCAGAGTCCTGGTGGGGAGCCGCCACATACGAGTCGTCCTCGTCGAGGAGGACGAGGTGCTGCAGCGAAGGTTGGCCAGCGCGATCACGCGATCGATGGCCGACGTGGAAGTCCGCGGCACCCCCGACGCCGACGAGGCGCTCCGGCTTCTCGTCGATCGGCAGAGTCGACTGCTCATCACCGAGGGGCGGACGCGCGACGGCGACGGCGTGATGCTGGTCACCCAGGCGCGCCGGCGGCGACCCGCGCTTCCCGTGATCGTCATGAGCGGCAGCACGCCCGACTCTCACGCGTGGCGGGATCGCATCAGCCGCATGGGCGCCGCCGCGCTGGTCGAAAAGCCGCCGCACCTGGAAAATTTCGTCGGGCTCGTCGGGCGCATGCTCGTGCCGGCGCACGGCTTCAGCGGCGAGGTGGTGCTCGAGGGCCTGCCCGACCTGGTGCAGATGATGTGCTTGTCGCGCGCGAGCGGCGCGCTGTTCATCAACCACGAGGGCGAGCCGGGGACGATCTGGTTCGACGGCGGCGACGTCGTTCACGCCGCCGCGCTGGACAAGATCGGCGTCGAGGCGTTCCGGACCATGCTCGGCTGGTCGGCGGGCGCGTTCAACCTCGACCGCGACGCGCGGTCGGCCGAACGGACGATCGGGGTGCCCGCGATGCACCTCCTCCTCGAGTGCGCGCGCCTGTTCGACGAGCAGCGCTCCGCGCGGCCCGCCGAGGCCGACGTGTTCGGCGCGCAGAGGCAGGAATGGGCGACGCCGGCGCAGCGCGCGGCGGAGTATTTCCAGCGCGGCCTGGAGCTCGTGCGCGAGCGGCGTCACGCCGACGCGATGCGCGAGTGGGAGGAGGCCGCGACCCTCGATCCGCAGAATCGGATGTACCAGAGCAACCTGCGGCGGCTGCGCGAGCGCGTCCGCCGCGGCGACGACCCGTGAGGAGCGAATGGCGACCAAGAGCGAGCGAATCAACGATGTGCTGCGTGGGCTCAGGCAGGGCACGCCGGAGGTGATCGGCGCCACCGTGGTGAGCTCGGAAGGTTTCATCGTCGCGTCGGTGCTGCCGAACGAGGTGGACGAGGACCTCATCGGCGGCATGTCGGCGTCGCTTCTCGGCGTGGGCGAGCGCATCTCCGCCGACCTCATGCGCTCCCAGATGGAACAGACCTACGTCAGGTCCCCCAAGGGCTACATCATCGTCAACGCGGCCGGGCCGGATGCGGTGCTTGTGCTGCTGGTGACGCGGGAGGCGAAGCTCGGGCTCATCTTCCTGGAGCTCAAGCGGACGATTGTGGAGCTGATGAAGTACCTATGACGATACGTGGCTACACGCGGGCGCTCGCGGCTTGTCTCGGTCTGGGCGCGGCCGATTTGGCGGTGTTGAACTTCTGGCTGTTGCCGGCGGTGGTGGGATCGGCGGCGCCGGCGGAGGCGAGGACGGAGGCGGCGGCGCCGACGCCGACGCCGACGCCGACGCCGACGCAAACGCCGACGCCGACGCAAACGCCGACGCAAACGCCGACGCCGACGCCGACGCCGACGCCGACGCAAACGCCGACGCCGACGCCGACGCCGACGCAAACGCCGACGCCGACGCCAACGCCAACGACGGTTGTGGCTGCGGGTCCGGCTCCGGTTCCGGCTCCGGTTGCGCTTCCGACTCCCGTTCCGGCCCCGGTTGCGGCTCCGGCTCCGGTTGCGGCTCCGGCTCGCGCGCCCGTCCTGGTCCTCGCGTTCGACCGAGCTTCCTGGCGCGTGGGGCGGCGCGCGACGGCTGCGCTCGAGCAATTCGCGGAGACGTTGCGCGGCTCCCCCGGGCCCATCGAGGTCGCGGGCCACGCCGACGCGCGCGGCCCCGCGGCCCTGAATCAGCTTCTCAGCGAACGGCGCGCGCGGGCGGTGGCCCATCGCCTGGAGCGCGCGGGGATCGCCGCAGACCGCATCGCGGTCACGGCGTTCGGGTCGAGCCGGCCGTCCGAAACGGGAAACGACCGGCGTGTGGAGGTTTACGTGCGGGGCTCACCGTGACCGTCCTCATCTACACCTGGCTGGCGTCCCTCGCGGGCGCGGCCCTGTTCTTCACCGCCGGAGCGCTGTGGGCGCGGCGCCGAGTCGCGCCCGGCGAGCGCACGGCGCGCTTCGCCGAGGCCGAACGCGACCGATTGGCCCAATCCCTCCACGAGGCGCACGCCGAGCTGGAGCGCGCGACCGCGCAGGCGCGGGCAGACGCCGAGCGCGCCGTCGCGCAGGCCCGCGCCGACGCCGAGCGCGCCGCCGGGCAGGCGCGTTTCGACGCAGACCGCGCCGCCGCGCAGGCCCGCGCCGACGCCGAGCGCACGGTCGCGCACGCCCGCGCCGAGAACGAGCGGCTCGGCGCCCAGCTCCGTTCGGCGACCGCCCAGATGGAGCGCACCGCGGCGGAGCTTCGCTCGGCGCTCGGCGACAAGGATCGCCTCGCCGGCGAGCTGCGGCACGCCAACGCCACGCTCGAGCCGCTCGCGCGCAAGGCGCGCATGGAGGAGGACCGCGCCGCCGTGCGCGAGCGCGCGCTCGCCGCCGTGCAGGCCGAGCGCCAGAAGCTCGCCCAGGAGATCGAGGCATTCCAGGCCCGCCTGGACGCGGCCGACGGCGATCTGCACGCCGTGTCGGCGGCGCGCGACCGCGTCTCCGCGGAGCTCGAGGAGGCGCGCGCCCGCGTCGACGAGGCCGAACGCCGGCTCGACGACGCCCAGCGCCGCCCCGTTCCCGTCGTCGACACCCCCGACGCCGCCGCCGACGGCCTGCGCCACGAGCTCGTGCTCAGCAGGGAGCGCGAGCGCGCCAAGGATGCGCAGCTCGATCGGCTCCGCGAGGAGACGACGCGCCTCCGCCTGGTGGAAACCGACCTCGAGCAGGCCCGCCGGGAGTCCGTACGGCTGGTCGAGGAGGTGCGGAGCCTTCGCGCCTCCGCGTTCGCGGCCCGCCCGCCGCGGCGCATGCCGCGCGCGACGCCGCCGCCGGGCACGGGGGTCACCCGCGGCGACGCGTTCCAGTCGATCCTCGACCTGGAGACGCGGAGCGACAAGGTCCACAGCGCGGTCATCGCCGACGAGCTCGGGCTGGTGGTCGCGTCGACGGGGGAATACGGCGACGCCCTGGCGGCGTTCGGCGCGTACCTGGCGGAGGTCGGCGCCAAGACGCGCGAGGTCCTGCCCCTGAACGAGCTGCGTCAGGTCACGGTGCGCGACGACCACGACGTCACGCTGACCGTCCGCCCGCTCGAGAGCGCGGAGAACAACCTGGCGCTGGTGACGCTCGCCGTCGGCGAGAAACGCGACGACATAGACGAGAAGGAAGAGGTGACCCATGCAGGCTGAGCAGTTAATCAGGCGCGACTTCACCAACGTGGACGTGGCGAACGCCCTCAGGGTGTCGCGCCCGTCCTTGGGGGATAACGCGGGGGTGGCGCTTTATCGACTGCTGCGGCTGGTCGCGCTCGAGGACATCATCGGACGCGGCGCCGCCGGGACGGCGTACATCGCGGGAAAGAAGCTGGGCATATCCCTCGGCCTCACCAAGCTCGAGGCGTTCCTGGAGCTGTGCACCGCGCTGAAGGTCGGCATTATCAAGGTGCCCGTCATCACATCGACGCGCATCCACGTCGACGTCTACGAGTGCGTCACCTGCAGCGGCCTCCAGGCCGTGGGGCGGACGCTGTGCCACTTCGAGGGCGGTCTGGTCGCCGGGGCGGTCGAGACAATCCTCAAGAAGCGATCCCGCGCCGTCGAGGTGACGTGCATCGGCGGCCTCGGCGACGACGCGTGCGGCTTCGACATCGACCTGAAGTAGCTCGGCTACCTTCTCAATCCAGCTCGCCACGCCGACGGGAGCGGCGGCGGGGGCGCCTCGGGCGCCGCCGGCCGCTCCGCCGCGTGGTGCAGCGCCGCGGCGATCGCGGCCACGTCCAGCTCCTCGGCGTCGGGCGCGTAGGGCGCGAGCAGCGTCGCCTTCTCCCGGTCGATGAATCCGGTGTCGTACTCCCCGGCGAGGAACTGCGGGTGGCGCAGGAGCCGCCGATGGAACGGCAGATTCGTCTTGATCCCGCCGACGCGGTACTCGTCGAGCGCCCGCCGCATGCGCGCCAGCACCTCGGACCGGTCGTCCCCCCACGTCACGAGCTTGGACACCATCGGGTCGTAGAAGACGGAGATCTGCGAGCCGGCGGTCACGCCGCTGTCGTCGCGGACGTACGGCCCGGCGGGCACGCGCAGCGACGCGATCGTCCCCGGCGACGGCAGGAAGCGCAGGGGGTCCTCGGCGTAGACGCGGCACTCCACGGCGGCGCCGCGCCGGCGCGCGTCGATGCCGGCCTGGTCGAGGGGGAGCGGCCTGCCCTCCGCCACGGCGATCTGCCAGGCGACCAGGTCCACCCCGTGGACCATCTCGGTCACGGGGTGCTCGACCTGGAGGCGCGTGTTCATTTCCAGGAAATAGAACGCCCCGTCGGGGGCGAGGAGGAACTCGATCGTCCCGGCGTTGCGGTAGCCGCAGGCGCGCGCCGCCGCGACGGCGACCGCGCCCATCTTGGCGCGCAGGTCCGCGCCGAGCGCCGGAGACGGGCTCTCCTCCACGACCTTCTGGTGACGGCGCTGGATCGAGCAGTCGCGCTCGCCCAGGTGGACCGCGTTCCCGGCTTCGTCGGCAAAGATCTGGATCTCGACGTGGCGCGGGCGGACGATCGCCTTCTCCAGGTAGACGGCGTCGTCGCCGAACGCCGACTTGGCCTCGCGGCGGGCGCCGTCGTAGGCGGCGACGAACTTCGCCTCTCCGTCAACGAGGCGCATCCCCTTGCCGCCGCCGCCGGCCGCGGCCTTGAGCATGATGGGAAAGCCGATGCGCCCAGCCGCAGCCAGGGCCTCGGCCGCGGTGGGAAAACCACGCCCCTCCGGGCCGTTGTCGCCTGGAACGACGGGCACTCCGGCCTTCGAGACGGTCTGCCTTGCGCTCGTCTTGTCGCCCATCATTCTCATGGAGTTTCCGGTCGGCCCGATGAAAACGATGCCGGCGGCATCGCATGCATCGGCGAAGTCCTCGTTTTCGGACAGGAAACCGTATCCGGGGTGCACCGCATCGGCGCCCGTCTCGCGGCACGCGCGGAGGATCTTGTCGATATCGAGATAGCTCGCGCGCGCCGGCGGGGGCCCGATGCACACCGCGCGATCGGCCGTACGCACGTGGAGCGCGCCGCGATCGGCTTCGGAAAAAACCGTGACGGTCGAAATATCGAGATCTTTGCACGTTCTCATCACGCGCACCGCGATCTCGCCGCGGTTGGCCACGAGAATCCGTCGAATCTTTGGCCTCATGGCCCGAAACCTACCTCATGGGGTGGTAATGTGGGAGTCGATGTTCCTGGATTTGTACACCGCTTCGCTGGAAGACCCGCGGGTGGTGTACGCCCTGATTCGCCTGCGGGCGGAGGACGGACCGAGCCCGCGCGGGCACGTGCCGGCGCGCCGCCCGGTTAATCTGGCGCTCGTCCTCGATCGATCGTCGTCGATGCGCGGGCCGCGGCTCACGCAGGCGACGCTGGCGGTGCGCCGACTGGTTGAGCGATTGGACGCCCGCGACCGTCTCGCGGTCATCACATTCGACGCGGCTGTGCGCGTTTTGCTGCCCGCGGGCCCCGTCACCGACGAGGCGCGCGCGCGCCTCACCGTCGAGCTGGACCGGCTCGACACCGGCGCCGGGACGAACCTCGCGGCGGGGTGGCGCAAAGGGTGCGAGCTCGTCGCCTCGGGCTTCGTGCGCGAGGCGGTGTCGCGCGTGATCCTCCTTACGGATGGGCTCCCCAGCGTGGGGGTGCGCGACCCCGAGAAGCTGGCGATCATCGCCGAGGGCGAGGCCGCGCGCGGCGTCACCACCACCACCATGGGCATCGGCGAGGGCTTCGACGACGAGCTCCTCGGGGAGATCTCGCGGCGCGGGCGCGGCGGCTTCTATTACCTGGCGAATCCCGAGGCGATTCCGGCGGCGTTCGGCCGGGAGCTCGCCGGCGTGTTCGCGATCGCCGCAACCGGGGTGGAGCTGAAGGTCCTCCCCGAGCCGAACATCTCGAGCTGCGAGGTGCTGCACCGCCTGGTCACGCGCGCGACCGCCGAGGGGCTGTTCATCGAGATCGGCGAGATCGCGCAGGCTTCGCCGCGCCAGGTGCTCCTCCGTATGGTCCGCGGCGACACCGAGCACGGACGCCTCCTGGCGAAGATCGCGGTGACCTACCGCGATGCCTCGGGCAACGAGTCCGGCTCCCACCTCGATCGTCTGGCGATGTCCTCGGCGCCCAATCCGGCCGAAGTGGCCGAGATCACGATGGAGCGACTGCGCCTTGCCAGCGCGACCGCGCTCGACGAGGCGTGGGCGCGGCGCGCGAGCGGCCATCGCGACCAGGCGCTCGCCGCGCTGGCGGAGGTGCGATCGGCCATCGCCGGCGCGCGCGAGCGCAAGCTGGCCCCCGCCGCCGACCTCGACGCCTTGGGCAACGAGCTCGCGCAGGCCGAGCAGGCGCTGGCCGGCGCGGTGAAGGAGGCGGAGCGCTACCGTCGCGCCGCGCGCGAGCGGAGCCACGTGACGTTGCTCGGGCAGAGCGTGGTGAAACCGCTGTTGCCAGACGACGACTAGGCTTCCCTCGCAGCCCAAGAACGTTGCATGTACGCGGGTCTGACTCATAGAATCCCATTGCGAGGTCTTTCGTGAGCGATACTTCCGGTCGCCAGTCGAAGCGCACGCCGGTCACGCTGAAGATCAAGTTCAAGAGCGCCACGCTCGATCAGTTCATCGAGCGCTATTCGGTCGATGTGAGCCAGGGCGGCATCTTCATTCGGACCAAGGATCCGCTGGCGGTGGGAACCCAGCTCCGGTTCGAGTTTCAGCTCCAGGACGCGTCGCCGCTGATCGCCGGAGAGGGCACGGTCGTGTGGACGCGCGAGTTCGACCCCTCGCGCGTCGGCGTCGCGCCGGGCATGGGCGTGCGCTTCGACAAGCTCGGCCCGGAGAGCCTCGCCGTCCTCGACCGCATCCTCGCCCAGAAGAACAAGGACGTGGTCGAGCCGAAGTTCGACGGCCCGCCGTCGCAGGCGGCCACGAAGGTCACGCCGCCCGGTCTG
The DNA here is from genome assembly GCA_035259575.1 of Haliangiales bacterium. GTDB lineage: Bacteria > Myxococcota_A > Polyangia > Haliangiales > SHYZ01 > DATFWE01. Next base: position 7,766 of record DATFWE010000015.1, on the reverse strand, counting down.
GCCGGGACGCTCGCGGCGCAGGCGCGCGCCCCCCAGGGCGCGCCGGCGTCGCGTCCGGCGGTCGCGGCCCAGCGCGCGGCCACGACGACCGCGTCGCCGCCGCCGGTGCACAAGCAGACGATGCTCGGCTACGCCGCCGCGGAACGGCCCGTGCCGCGCGTCGGGCACCTCGCTCCGCCGCGGGGCGGCTTTCCCGAGGAGCCGTCCAAGGACGCGACGCCGCTGCCCAAGCCGATGCCGTTCCACGCCGTCGCCGACGACGACTTCACCGACGACGTGTTCGATCAGCCGACGAAGGTCGCCTCGGTCGAGAACCTGCTCAAGCAAGAGGAAGAACAGGCCCGCGCCGCGCGCGGCGCAGAGGCCATGTCGGCGTCGGCCGCGGTCGCCGACGGCGGGTCCGGACCGGCGCACGGGTTCGACGACGACGAGGGTGAGGTCAAGACGCACGTGCGCAAGAAGCCGCTACCAGCGGCGGCGTCTCCCGGCGCGGCCGCGGGCGAGCCGACCCCCCAGCCGGGGCGCCCCGAGCCCCGCCTCACGCCCATGGGAATGGCCGCGCAGGAGGCCAAGCACGACGACGAGCCGCGCTTCCTCAAGGAGAACCGGCCGCTCGCGCGCCCCTCCTCGCCCAAGCCCGCGGTATTTCCGCCCGCGGCGCCCAAAAGCTCGTGGCTGCCGATCGCCTTGGTCGTCGCCTTGGGGCTCATCGGCGCGGCGGTCGCGATCTACCTGTTCGTGATCAAGCCGTCGTCGGAGGAACCGGCGCCGCGGACGCGTCCCACCACCGCGGCGCTGAGCCCGGTCGGCGAGACGGTCAAGCCGGCGACGTCGCCGCCCGCGACCGAGGCAGCGCCCCCGACCGCGGCCGCCACGCCCACGGCGACGCCCACGACGACCATCGACGTGGACGTCACGAGCACCCCGCCAGGCGCGTCGGTGGAGCTCGACGGAAAAGCGAACGGTACCACGCCCACGAAGCTCCTCGGCCTGGCGCCCGACAAGACGTACAAGGTGGTGGTCCGGGCGGCCTGCTTCAAGGACGCGTCGGTCGACCTGTCGCCCCAGGCGGATTCGCCTGTGGACGTCAAGCTCGCTCCGCTCGATCGCGTCCTGCGCGTCACGACCGATCCGGCGAACGCCCGCGTGGCCGTGAACGGCAAGGCGATGGGGACGGCCCCGACGGAGGTGAAGCTCGCCGGCGCGCCGGTGCGCGTGCGCGCGTCCCTTCCCGGATACGCGGTGTCCGAGGCCGCGGTCCCGACCGACGCCCCGTGCGTCACCGACGGCGAGGTCGGCGTCGTGGCGGTGAAGCTCACGCTCGCGAAGGCCGCGGCCGAGGCGGCGGCCGCGCCGCAGAGGCCGGTCGCGCGCGAGGCCAAGGGCGTCGCCAAAAAGCCGCCGAAGGAGCCCGCGGCCAAGGCGTCCAAGGAAGCCAAGGCGCCCAAAGGAACCAAAGCGGGCGACAAGGCGGTCATCGTGAGCCCGCTCCAGCCGCTCCCTTCGGTGCCGGCGGAGCCCAAGCCGCCGCCGCAAGAAGAGACCGCGCCGCCGCCCGCGCCCAAGGAGGCGTCGACCGAGACGCCGCCGCCCGCCCCGGTCAAAGAGCCGCCGGCCGCGGAGGTGCCGCCCGTCCCCGTCAAGGAGCCGGCCAAGGAGACGCCGCCGAAGGAGACGCACGCGCCCAAGGAGAAGATCCAGCCTCCCAAGGAGCAGCCGCTTCCGAACAAGGAATGCGACCCGAGCCCCGACGCGCCCGAATGGGCCCGCTGCAAGTGATTCGTGAATAAGTCATTCGGACAATCCGACCCCGAGCTCGAGAAGTACGTCTACCGCGCGTTCGCGCCCGAGGACGAGCTCCTGCGCGACATCCGCGCGCGCACCGCCGCCGCGGGCATGCCCGACATCCAGGTGGCGCCGCTCGATGCGCTCCACCTCGAGGTGCTCGTGCGCGCCGCCGGAGCCAAGAAGGCGGTGGAGGTGGGGACGCTCGCCGGCTACTCGGGCGTGGCGATCCTCCGCGGCCTGGGGGACGGCGGCGTGCTCCACACCTTCGAGCTTCTGCCCCACCACGCGGAGGTCGCGCGCGAGACGTTCCGCCGCGCCGGCTTCGAGAGGAGCGCGCACATCCACGTTGGCCCCGCGCTCGAGCGCATGCGCGCGATCGAGGGCGAGGGCCCGTTCGACGTGGTGTTCATCGACGCGGACAAGGCCGGATACCCCGCCTACCTCGAGTGGGCCGCCGCGAACCTCCGGATGGGCGGGATGGTCCTCTGCGACAACGCGTTCCTCTTCGGCCGCGTCATCGAGAGCTCTTCGGATCCGGAGGTGCGCGCGATGCGCCGCGCCCACGAAATCCTCTCTCGTTCCGGGCACTTCCGCTCCACGATGCTTCCCACCGGCGAGGGTCTGGCCCTCGGCGTCAAGATCGGCTGAATCCGGAAAGCTTGACACGGGGCGTCATACTATGGCACATAGGTGAAAAGGCCCCGCGTAGGATGAAGTCGCCTCGCAGAACCGAGCTGTTGCTGTCCCGGACCACGACGCCGAAGTCGGCGGCGCCGGCGCTCGGCCTCGAGATCGGTCTTGGCCTCGTCCTTCGTGGGCTCGTACTCGGCATTACCGGGTGCGGGCCGCCGTTCTAGAGGAAGCAGACAGATCCTCAGGAACAGCCCCCGCACCAGAAGGTCCGGGGGCTTTTTCAGTTTCGGGCTCGGAGAGGACATGAAGCGCAGCGACGCATTGACGAAAGGAACGGCCCGCGCCCCCGCGCGGGCGATGCTCAAGGGCGCCGGCTACAGCGACGCCGATCTCGAGCGGCCGCTGGTGGCGGTGCTCAACACCTGGTCCGAGGTCACGCCGTGCAACGTGCACCTCCGGCGTCTCGGGGACCGCGTGAAGGCGGGCGTGCGCGCCGCGGGCGGAACGCCGATCGAGTTCAACACCATCGTCGTCTCCGACGGGATCGCGATGGGGACCGAGGGGATGCGCGCGTCGCTGGTGTCGCGCGAGGTCATCGCCGATTCGATGGAGCTCGCGGTGTGCGGCCACCTGCTCGACGCGGCGGTCGCGCTGGTCGGGTGCGACAAGACGATCCCGGCCGCGGCGATGGCGCTGGCGCGCCTCGACGTGCCCGGGCTCGTCCTGTACGGCGGACCCATCCACCCCGGGCGGCACGCCGGGCGGGACGTGACCATCCAGGACGTGTTCGAGGCGGTGGGGGCGTGCGCGGCCGGCCGCCTGCCGGTGGCCGACCTCGTCGCGCTGGAGAACGACGCCTGCCCCGGCGCGGGCGCGTGCGGCGGGCAGTTCACCGCCAACACGATGGCGACGGCGCTGGCGATCCTCGGGCTCGCGCCGATGGGGGCGGGCGAGGTGCCGGCGCTCGACGCGACGAAGGACGCCGCCGCGTTCGGCTGCGGCGAGCTCGCGATGCGCCTCTTCCGCGACGGGCTGCGGCCGAGCCGCATCATCACCCGCCCGGCGCTCCTGAACGCGATCGCGTCGGTGGCCGCGACGGGCGGCTCGACGAACGCGGTGCTCCACCTCCTCGCCATCGCGCGCGAGGCGGGCGTCGAGCTCGGCCTCGACGACTTCGACGCGGTGAGCGCACGCACGCCGATCCTGTGCGACCTCAAGCCGGGGGGGCGCTTCTCGGCGGTGGACATGTGGCGCGCCGGCGGCGTGGCCGTGCTGGCGCGGCGCCTGCTCGAGGCGGGGCTCATCGCCGACGCGCCGACGGTGAGCGGCCGGACCCTCGCCGAGGAGGCGCGCGCGGCGCGCGAGCCCGCGGGGCAGGAGGTCATCCGCCCGCTGGCGCGGCCGCTCCAGCCCCACGGCGGGCTGGCGATCCTCTACGGCAATCTCGCGCCCGAGGGCGCGGTGGTGAAGCTCGCCGGGCACGCGCGCCTGCGCCACCAGGGCCCGGCCCGCGTGTTCGAGGGCGAGGAGGCGGCGTTCGACGCCGTGCAGGCGGGACGCATCGCGCCGGGAGACGTGGTGGTGATCCGCTACGAGGGGCCGCGCGGCGGCCCGGGCATGCGCGAGATGCTGGCGGTGACCGCGGCGCTCGTCGGGCGCGGGCTCGGCGACGAGGTCGCGCTCGTCACCGACGGTCGCTTCTCGGGCGCGACCCACGGCCTCATGGTCGGCCACGTGGCGCCCGAGGCGGCGGCGGGCGGGCCGATCGCGCTCGTCGCCGACGGCGACGTCGTCGAGATCGACGTCGCGTCGCGCCGGCTCGACGTCGCGGCGGACCTCCAGGTACGGCGCGCCGCCTGGACGCCGCCGCCGCCCCGCTACCGCCGCGGCGTGCTCGCCAAGTACGCGGCGCATGTGGCGTCGGCGTCGGATGGAGCGGTGACCCGATGAGCGGGCGTGGGACCGGCTCAACTGTGAAACACACCGGCGCATCGATCCTGTGGGAGGTCCTCGAGCGCGAGGGCGTGGACGTCGTCTTCGGCTACCCGGGCGGCGCGATCATGCCCGCCTACGACGCGCTGGGCGGCCGGCGCATCCGGCACGTGCTCGTCCGCCACGAGCAGGGTGCGGCGCACATGGCCGACGGCTACGCGCGCGCCAGCGGCAAGGTCGGCGTCGCCGTGGCCACGTCCGGCCCCGGCGCGACGAACCTCGTCACCGGCATCGCCACCGCGATGATGGACAGCTCGCCCATCGTCTGCATCACCGGCCAGGTCGGGTCCAAGCTCCTCGGCAGCGACGCGTTCCAGGAGACCGACATCACCGGCGTCACGCTCCCCATCACCAAGCACAACTACCTGGTGACGCGGGCGGACGACATCGCGCCGGTCCTGCGCGAGGCGTTCTACATCGCCCGTTCGGGGCGCCCGGGCCCGGTCCTCGTCGACATCACCAAGGACGCGCAGCAGGCCGCGGCCGAGCTCGTGTGGCCGGAGACGGTGAAGCTCCCCGGCTACCGCCCCGACCACCGCCCCGACGCCGGCGCGTTCGACCGGGCGCTGCGCCTGCTCGCCGAGGCGCGGCGGCCGCTGATCCTCGCCGGGCACGGCATCGTCAAGGCCGGCGGCACCGACGCGCTCGTCGCGTTCGTCGACAAGACCGGCGTGCCGGTGGCGCAGACGCTCCTCGGCCTGGGCGGTTTCCCCGGCAACCACCCGCTGAGCCTGGGCATGATGGGCATGCACGGCGAGGCGTGGGTCAACCACGCCATCCAGGAGGCGGACCTGCTCGTCGCGCTGGGCATGCGCTTCGACGACCGCGTGACCGGGCGCCTCGAGACCTACGCGGTGAACGCCCGCAAGATCCACGTCGACATCGATCCGTCGGAGATCGGCAAGAACGTCAAGGTCGACGTCGCGCTCGTCGGCGACGTGCGCGAGGTGCTCGAGCAGCTCCTGGCGCGCGCGCCGCGCCGCGAGCACGCGGCCTGGCTGGCGCGCATCGCCGAGCTCAAGGGCGACGCGGCGGTGCGCGACATCCAGACGCTGCCGGCGACCGACAAGCTCTACGCGGCGCACGTCATCCACGACCTCTACCGCCTCACGCGCGGCGGCGCGCTCGTCGTCACCGACGTCGGGCAGCACCAGATGTGGGAGGCGCAGTACTACCGTCACGACCACCCGCGCAAGCTCATCACGTCGGGCGGGCTGGGCACGATGGGCTTCGCCCTGCCGGCCGCGATCGGCGCCCGCTTCGCCGCTCCCGCCGAGGAGATCTGGGTGGTGTGCGGCGACGGCGGGTTCCAGATGACCGCCGCCGAGCTCAGCACCGCCGCCCAGGAGGGCGTGAAGGTGAACGTCGCGATCATCAACAACGGCTATCTGGGGATGGTGCGCCAGTGGCAGGAGTTCTTCTACGGCGGGCGCTACGTGGCGACGCCGCTCAAGAACCCCGACTTCGTCAAGCTCGCCGAGGCGCACGGCCTGCGCGGGCTGCGCGTGACGCGCCGCGAGGAGATCGCCGAGGCGTACGCGGCGGCGCAGGCCGACCCCGGGACGGTGGTCGTCGACTTTCGCGTGGAGCAGGAAGACAGCGTGTACCCGATGGTGCCGGCCGGCGCGGACCTGCGCGAGATGATCCGGCGGCCGAGCGCCATCGTCGAGACAGGAGAAGACCCCCTATGAAAACGATGAGGACCATCATCGTGCACGTCGAGGACAAGCCCGGCGTGCTCGCGCGCGTGGTGTCGCTGTTCCGCCGCCGCGGCTACAACATCGAGTCCTTGACCGTCGGCCACAGCGCGCGGCCGGGCGTGTCGCGCATCACCCTCGTGGTGGACGCGGACGACGACACGGCGCGCCGGATCGAGGCCAACGTCTACAAGCTCGTGAACGTCCTCTACATCGAGGACATCACCGGCGAGGCGGCGGTGGTGCGCGAGATGGCGCTCATCAAGGTCAAGGCCGACGGCGGGCGGCGCGCCGAGCTGCTGCAGCTCGCCGACGTGTTCCGCGCGCGCGCCGTCGACGTGGCGCCGTCGTCGCTGGTGCTCGAGATCACCGGCACGCAGGACAAGATCGACGGCCTGCTCGACGTGCTGCGGCCGTTCGGCGTGCTGGAAATGGTGCGCACCGGCGCGCTGGCGATGACCCGCGGCGCCGAGGCGATTCCCGAAGTGTTTGCTGCATAGGAGAAGCAAAGATGGCCAAGCTCTACTACGACAGAGACGCCGACCTCGAGCCGATCCGCGCCACCAAGGTCGCGATCGTCGGCTACGGCTCCCAGGGGCACGCCCACGCCCTCAACCTGCGCGACAGCGGCGTCGCGGTGCGCGTCGGGCTTCCGGCGGGCTCGAAGAGCCGCGCCCGGGCCGAGGCCGCCGGCGTGACCGTATCGTCGGTCGCCGACGCCGCCGCCTGGGCCGACGCGGTGATGGTGCTCGCGCCCGACACCGCGCAGCCGCGCATCTACGCCGAGGAGGTCGCGCCCCAACTCGCCGCGGGGAAGGCGCTGTTCTTCGCCCACGGGTTCAACATCCGCTACGGGACGATCCGGCCGCGCGAGGACGTGGACGTGATCCTCATCGCGCCCAAGGCGCCGGGGCACCGCCTGCGCGAGACGTTCCAGGCCGGCCAGGGCACGCCGGCGCTGCTCGCGATCCACCAGGACGCCACGGGGCGCGCGCGCCCGCTGGCGCTGTCGTACGGCAAGGCGCTCGGCGTCACGCGCGCCGGGCTGCTCGAGACGACGTTCGCCGAGGAGACGGAGACGGACCTGTTCGGCGAGCAGGCCGTCCTGTGCGGCGGCGTATCGTCGCTGGTGAAGGCGGGTTTCGAGACGCTCGTGGCCGCCGGCTACCAGCCCGAGGTGGCGTACTTCGAGTGCCTGCACGAGCTCAAGCTCATCGTCGATCTGATGTACCGCGGCGGGCTCAACTACATGCGCTACTCGGTCAGCGACACCGCCGAGTACGGCGACTACGTCGCCGGGGACCGCGTCATCGGTCCGGCCGCGCGCGCCGAGATGGCGCGCCTGCTCGAGGACATCCGCTCCGGCGCGTTCGCGCGGCGATGGATCGCCGAGAACGACAAGGGGCGCCCCGAGTTCGAGGCGCGTCGGCGGGCCGAGCGCGAGCAGCCGCTCGAGCTCGTCGGCGCGCGCCTGCGCCAGCTCATGCCGTTCCTGGACCCCGTGACCATCAAGCCGGGGGACTGACCATGGAGGACTACGTACGCATCTTCGACACCACCCTGCGCGACGGCGAGCAAGCGCCGGGCGCCACCATGACCGCCGACGAGAAGCTCGAGGTCGCGCGCGCGCTCGCGCGGCTGGGCGTCGACGTGATC
>DATFWE010000014.1:0-67601 GCA_035259575.1 Haliangiales bacterium | reverse complement strand
CGGGCAATTGCTCGCGAACGGGTTCTTGAGCTCCTTCAGGCAGCGCGGGCGCTTGTGCAACACGCACTTCGCCTCGCGGATGCGCCCGTCGAAGATCACCGACACGCGGCCGTTGTCCCACAGGTCGTTGTCGGGGAAGCGGCAGCGGATGTCCATGCGCGTCCCCTGCGGCCGGCGGAACACCGAGCCGTCGAGGCCGTAGTTCACCTCGCCGATGTAGAGGGCGGCCCCGCGCGGGTCGGTCGACACGCGCACGTCGTACTCGGGGTGGCGCACGACCACCACCTCCGGCGCTGCGTCGGGGGTCGCGGCCGCGATCACCGTCGGCGCCGCGTCGGGCGCCTCCGCCGCGACCGCGGTCGCCGCGTCGGGCCGGGCGGCGGCGACGGCCGCCGCGTCGGCGTGAAGCCTCGCCACGACGCCGGCCGCGTCCGCCACGTTATCGGTGTCGACGCGCCGCATCGCCAGCGCGATCGCCAGGGTGATCGCCGCCAACCCAACCGCGCCCAGCAGCCCGGCCATGAATCGGCGGCGTCCGCGGCGGCCGTGTCGGGCGACCGCGGCGCCCGCGACCATCGCCGCGCTCGCGTCGGGCACGGTCGCAACCGACGCGCCGCGCCGCTCCGGACCGGTCGGCGACGTCGGCGCGGTGGACGGGCCGGGGGGCCCGGGCGCCACCGGTCCGTACCGGTCGGACGGGCGCAGCGGCGCCTGCCCGCCGTATGGCTCGAGCGCGAGGCCCATCCCCGTCGCCGCCGCCTCGAGCGCCACCCACAGATCGCCCATCGTCGGGTAGCGCTTGTCGCGGTCCTTGGCGAGGGCGGTCATGATCACGCCCTCGAGCGCGTCGGTCACCTGGGCGTGCGGGTTCATCCGGCGCGGCGGCTCGATGGGGTCGAGCATCTGCTGCGCCAGCGTGGCCACGACCGTCTCCCCCTTGTGCGGCACGCGCCCCACGAGCATCTCGTACATCACGGTGCCGAGGGCGTAGATGTCGACACGTTGATCGTTGTCGGACCGGCCGGCGGCCTGCTCCGGCGCCATGTACTCGGGCGTGCCGAACACGGCGCCGCCGCGGGTGATGCGCGTCGGCCCGTCGACGTTCCCCACCGGGGCGAACTTGGCGATGCCGAAGTCGACGATCTTCACCAGGTCGTGGCGGCCCCCCTTCTCGAACAGGAACACGTTCTCCGGCTTGAGGTCGCGGTGGACGATTCCCTTTTCGTGCGCGGCCGCGAGCGCGCGCGCGATCTGCCCCGCGATGGGAAGCGCCCGCGCGGCGGGCATCGGGCCGGCCCTGATGACCTTGTTCAAGGTCACGCCGTCGATGTACTCCATCACCGAATACGCCGACCCGTCGGGGAGCGAGCCGAAATCGATGACGTCGACGATCGACGCGTGGCCGATGCGCGAGGCGGCCTTGGCCTCCTGCACGAAGCGCTGCACCACCGCCTTGTCGCGCGCGACGTCCCTCTTGAGGATCTTGATCGCGACGGTCCGCTCGATGACCGTGTGATGGGCGCGGAAGACGACCCCCATGCCGCCTTCGCCGAGCTTCACGTCGATGATGTACCGCCCGTCGATGAGCTGGCCGATGAGCCGGTCGTAGTTCTCCGGCGGCACGTAGCCCGGGTAGGCCATCACCGTCTGCATGCTCGCCGGCGACGGGCTGGCGGTGATGATCGACGCCGGCGACTGCCCCGGCGTCATGATCAGAAGCCTCACTCCGTGCCGCGGGCAGAACTCGTGCTCGTCGCCGAACTGATTGCGGCACTCGGGGCAGATCTTCACGGGCTGGGGGCTAGGGTAGCAGATTTCCCCGAGGGGACTTACTTCCGGGGATCTCTGGCCGTCGGGTCGATCTTGAAGTAGACGGCGACCTTGTCCTTCATGCCGACGGCGAGGATGTCGGCCCCGGTGCTGCCGAACGGCAGTGCCGCCAGGTCGCGACCGAAGTTCTCCGAGCCATCGGGGCCGGGCACCCACAGCGTTGCGGTCCACGTGAGCGTCGAGCCGCCGAGCTTGTAGACGCTGACGGCGCCGGCGCTCTTGGTCTCGACGATGGCGGTGGGGTCGCCCACCACGAGCGAAGTCGCCGGGCCGCCGTCGAGCTTGGCGAACGCCAGCCGCGCGCCGCGGAGCGTCTGGGACCTGACCGCGGTGTTGGCGTCGGGCTTGGGCACCTCGATGCACGTGGGCGTGGAGGCCGTCGTCACGTTGAGGTAGAGGCACACCTTGGTGTCTGCGGTGCCGCTCGTCGCCAGGTGCGTCGACACGACGATGTCCGGCACGCCGTTGCCGTCGAGGTCGCCCACCGCGAGGGCGAACGGCGCGTCCATGTCGGTAGGGCCGGTCACGAAGCCGCCGGGGCAGTCGGGCGGACCGGGAGTCGTCCCGGTCGTGTCGGTGCTCGTCGGCGCATCCATGATGACCACCCGGCCGTTCGTCCCGGTGCGCTCCGCGCCACCCACCACGATCTTGGGCGTCCCATCGATCGTCGCCACCGCCACGTTCCGCACCTGCACCGAGCCGTTCCCCAGCGAGAACCCGGACAGCGGCTGGCGCAGCGCGCAGACGGTGGCCTGCATGGCCGGGTTGCCGTCGGGGATCACGTAGACGCGCGTCTGTCCGACGACGACGACGTCCGGCGCCGCGGTGCCGACGCCGGGTAGGGCGCCGACGGCGACGGCGAGGCCGGTGAGGTCGAGGACATTGTCGGGGGGAACGAGCGCCGTGCCCGACCCGGCGAATCCGGCCGCAGCGTTGGTGAACGACACGACCTGCTTCGCCGACGGCACGCCCACCACGAACTTGTCGGCCCCCAGCGCGGCGATCGACTGCGGCGTGTTGAGCGGCTTGATGGGGGCGACGTCTCCGCCGGTCCCCTGGGACTCGTGCGCGTCGGCACTGAAGTCGCCGTTCTCGAGGATGGACACGCGCACCAGGCTCGTCGGCGTGGTCGCGGACGTGACGAACGCCGCCGCCTCCATCCCGACCTTGGCCACCGGCGAGACGGCGATGCCGATCGTCCCGGTGATGTTTCCCGGGCGGTCGAGCAGGCCGATCCCGGTGTCGTGCTTGAGGTCGTCGAACCGGCCCCAGCTGCACGAGGCCAGCGCGGCGACGGCCACGTAATAGAGGATGTGTCGCTTCATGTGTCTCACCAGCGCACCCCCGCCGAAACGCCCGCGAACCCCGGGCCCACGACCGGCGTGATGCCGCCCAGCTCCTTCGTCTCGCCCAGGCCGGTCGAGTCGGGACCCTTGTCGAGGAGCAAGCTGACCACGCCGGTCGCCGCCGTGACGATGCCGATGGCGAAGCACGCATCGGACGCGATGGCGAAGATCTTTCCTTTGGTGTAGCGCGAGTCGTCGGGGAAGACCGGCGGCTTGCCCGCGGCGATGTCGTCCTTGATCCCGTTGTAGGTCGAGTTCGACTGCAGGCCCAGGACGATGCCGCCGGTGAGGAACACCGCGGCGAAGCCGAAGTTCCACAGGACGTCGAGTCGGCTCGGTTTCTCCACGAGCGAGACGTTGAGCGTGGTCTCGGTGGCCGCCATGACGTCCTGCTCGCGGTGGTACGGCTTGTAGCCGTCCTTGGTCACCTCGATCGTGCGCTTGCCCTGCGGCGCCTGGAAGCGGCACGGGGCCTTCTCGCACACCATCTTGCCGTCGACCGTCACCTTGGCGTTCTCGACGTTTCGGCCGGTCATGTAGAAGAAGCCGATCGTGCCCTTCGCCAGGACGAAGTCGTTCATGGGGTAGGCCTTGCCGCCCTCGAGGTCGACCTCGCGGTACTGCTCGACGTAGCCGTCCTTGGACACCCAGATCTTGTGCTTGCCCTTGATCAAGTTGCCGAGATACGGCGTGCGGCCGACCTCGCCCGAGGCGCGGTCGTCGATGAACACGCTGGCGCCGGCGACGTTGGCGCGGATCTCGACCCACGCCAGGTTCGGCTCGGGGGTGAGCACGACTTTCAGGGTGTTGAGGCTTCCGGCCCGCACCGTCGCGGCGTCGGCGTAGGTCTTGTACCCCTTGGCCTCGACGATGAGCTTGTGCTGGCCGACGAAGCTGCCGTTCCACGGCGTCGTGCCGACCGTCTCCTTCTTGTCGTCGATGTAGACGTTCGCACCCGACGGCACCGAGTCGATGATGAGGATGCCCGTCTCCGGCGCGGGCGGCTTCTCGCTCGGCGTGGTGCCGGCGCCCCTGAGGCCGTCGATGCGGTCCTGCGCCTTCTGCTTGTCCTTGGGGTTGGTGGCTTGCTTGATGTACTGCTCGTAGCGCGAGATCGCGTCGGGCTTCCTGCCCATCCTCTCGTATGCGACCGCCTCGTTGAACAAGAACTCCGCGAAAGGCTTGAAGGTGTAGGCCGTGCGGAACTCCGCCGCGGCGTCCTGGTATCGCTTCTGTGCGAAGAAGTCGTACCCGCGCTCGAAGTGCTCCTTGGCCTTTTCAACCGCTTCGTCCGTCTGGGCCCGCGCGGTCCGCGGGAAGACGAAGGGCGCCGCCAGTGCCAGCGCGACGACCCCCAAGATTCGGAGTCTTCTCATCTGTTCGCCCCTTTCGTGCGCCGAATATACATCATCACCCGGTCGGCCAAGCGTAAGAACCGTCACGAACCCGGGTATTCTGGCGTCGGATGCGCCGGTCTTTGACCCAGGCCGAGGCCCCAGCGCGGATCGCGACCCTGGGGGAGCCCCGGCTCGCCGCCGCCCTCGCCGCCGCGCTGCGCGTGGCCGGCGGGGGCAGAGATTACACCCATGGTTTCCACACGTATCCGGCTCGCATGCACCCGCTCACCGCGCGGCGCCTGCTCGCGGACGTGCCGGCCGGGGCGACCGTCCTCGATCCGTTCTGCGGCTCGGGGACGGTGCTGGTGGAGGCGATCCTGCGCGGTGCGCGCGCCGTCGGCGTGGACGCGAGCCCGCTGGCGATCCTCGTCGCGCGAGCCAAGACCGCCCGGTCACAGTACGGGCGCGACCTCGTCGTCGCGGCGCGCGCGGTGAGCCGCGAGGTGCTCGCCGAGGGCAAGGCGGCGCGCCGCAGCGGCTGGCGGGCGCCCCCGCGCCGGGCGGCGCCTGAGGCCGAGCTGCGCGGGTGGTTCGACCCGCACGTCCGCGCCGAGCTCGAGGCGCTGGCCGCGGCGGTCGCGGGCGACGACCTCCTCACGGCCGTCCTGTCGTCGATCCTCGTCAAGGTGTCGCGGCGCGCCTCGGACACGCGCGGCGAGAAGGTGGAGCGGGCGCTGGCGCGCGGCATGGCGGCGCGGCTGTTCGCCCGCCGCGCCGAGGAGTTGGCGCGCGGCCTCGCGGCGCTGTGGCGGGACGCGCCCCCGCGCACGCCGGCGCCGGAGATCCACCTCGGCGACGCGCGCGCGCTGCAGCTCGCGGACGCGAGCGCGGACGCCGTCGCGACGTCCCCTCCCTACGCCGGCACCTACGACTACCTCGACCACCAGCGGCTGCGCATGGCGTTCCTCGGCCTCCCGCCCGGGCCGCTCGCCGCGCGCGAGATCGGTGCGCGGCGCGACGCCGACGTCGGCGCCTACGCGCGCGATCTCGGGCGGGCGCTCGCCGAGGTCGGGCGCGTCCTCCGGCCGGGCGGCCGCGCGTTCGTGCTCATCGGCGACTCCCTCGCCGGCGATCGCCCGGTCTACGCCGACGCGCTGGTGCGCGAGGTGTCGCCGCTGCGCGTCGCGGCCGCCGCGGCGGCGGAGCGTCCGGCGTGGGGCGCCGCCGAGCGCGCGGCCTTCCGGCGCGCGCCCAAGCGCGAGCACCTCATGTGCCTGACTTCGTCTGGCGGATGAGCCGCGCGTAGGCCTCCGCCGCGGCGTCGCACAGCTCGGCGAGCGCGGAGACGAGGGCGTCGTCGTGCGCGAGGCGGGATATCACGGCGAAGAGGTTCACCGCGCGTGCGCCGACGCTGACGGGGAGGACCACCATCTCCGAGGTGGGGTCGTGGGGCAGCAGCGCCTCGATCGCCTCGGGCACGGGAAGCTCGACGGGATGGCCGCGCCATGGCTTGCGCGTGGCGTGCGCCGTCTCGAGCGGCGACGGCATCGACAGCGAGAACGCGAACGCATCGAGGCCGGGCGGGCTCGGGTCCACGCCCGGGCCGAACGCCTTCCACGCCAGCGCGCGCCCCGCCTTGACGAAGAACAGGAGGCCGGCGTCGACGCGCCCGCGGGCGAAGCGGATGAGCTCGTCGCCGATCTCCTCGCGCGAACGCGCGGTGTCGAGGCGCCCCAGCGCCTCGGCGGGCGGCACCGGCGGCACCGTCGCGGCGCGCGTGCGCGGGCCGATGCGCAGCGGGCGCGTGGGCATCCCGCGGCGGACCGCCGGAGCGGCCGGCGGCGGCCGGGGCTGGCTGCGATCGAGCTGGTCGCGGATGTACTTTTCCGGCGCGACGTAGGCGCGGACGGCCATGTGCGCGGCGGCCTGCAGCGCGGCGAGCGCACGCGCGTCGCGCGGATCGACGAGCGCGACCGCGAGCGCATCCTCCTCGTAGCCGAGGGGAAACGCCGTCCATCGGCGCGCGGTCTCCAGCCCGACGAGCTCGCGCACGGCCGGGTCGGCGTCGCGGAACCGCGCCGCATCGGCGAGCGGCGCGTCGAGGTGCCTGGCCAGCGCCGCGCCGAGCTGATCCTCGTCGAGGAAGCCCAGCTCGACGAGGTTCGTGCCGAGCCGGCGGCCGTAGAGCACCTGCGCCTGGAGCGCCGCGTCCACGTCCTCGGGCTTGACCAGCCCGTCCTGCACCAGCCGCTCGCCCAGCCTCATCGACACCGCTCCCTCGCGCGGGCTCGCCGCTCCAAGTCGCTCGGCTGCACCTCGCTCCACGTCGCGTCCATACTCGCCCGCGCTCGGTCGCTCACGGCTCGTCATTATACATACCGGGTCGGGTCGGGGACGCCGGCCTCGACGAAGCCCTTGCGCCGAAGGACGCACGCGTCGCAGCGCCCGCACGCCAGCTCGCCGGCGGGCTCGTAGCAGGAGTGCGTCAGCGAATAGTCCACGCCGAGCTCGACTCCGCGGCGGATGATCTCCGCCTTGGTGAGCTCGATGAGCGGCGCGTGGAGGCGGAAACCGCCCGCCCGGGTGGCGACGTTCGCCAGCGCCTCGAACGCGGCCACGAACGCGGGGCGGCAGTCGGGGTAGCCCGACGCGTCGAGCACGTTCACGCCGAGGAAGATGTCGCGCGCGCCGATCGACTCGGCGAACGCGAGCGCGAGCGCGAGAAGGACCGTGTTGCGCGCCGGCACGTACGTCGAGGGCACGTCGCCGGGGGCGCCGATCTCCGCCAGGGGCCGGTCCTTGGGGACGTCGATCGCGCGATCGGTGAGCGCGGACGCGCCGAACAGCGTGAGGTCCACCGACGCGATGCGATGGTCGGCGATGGCGAGCGCGCGGGCGACCCGGCGCGCCGCGGCGAGCTCGACGTCGTGTCGCTGGCCGTAGGCGACGGTGAGCGCGGACAGTTCGAACCCCTCGGCGCGCGCGATCGCCGCGGCGGTCGTCGAGTCGAGGCCGCCCGAGAGCAGGACTATGGCCCGAGTCATTATTGCAACGCCGGCTCACTCCGGCTCGGCGCTCCAGGTCGCTCGGCTGCCCCTCGCTCCGGGGTCGCGCGGAACCTCGCCGTCGCTCGCCGGCTCATGGCTTCGCGGCGGCGAGGAAGGCGGTCGCGTCCCCCTCGAACCTGAGCCCCATGCCGGGGCCGTCGAGGTGGTTGGAGTACCGGATCCAGATCACGCGCACCGGGACCGACACCGGGCCGCGATCGTCGACGCGATCCAGGGTGAGCACGCCCTCCTCCCCGATCTCGATGAGGAGCTGCGTGGCGAGAAACACGCCGCCGGCGCCCACGTTCAGCAGGGTCCCGGGCAGGGTGAGATCGCCCGACGTGAGACGCGCCGTGGCCACGGCCGTCGCTCGTGCGGATCGCCGGTTCTCACCCGGAAGGGGTTCGGAGATGCCCCTCGCCACGATTTGCTGAGGCTAGCACGCCCCCCGGAAGAGCGCAAAAACCTTACGGTTCGCCCAGGAAGTAGGCCCGCGAGAACGCCGCCATCCGCTCCAGCAGCGCGAGCGCCTCCTCGTTGTCGAGCGAGGTCGAGAAGGTCACGAACGTCCCATCCACGCGGAGCTGCAGCCGCACCGCCGCGCCCTCGAGGCGGAGCTGGCGCAGGAGGAACCGCCCCGTGAAGCCGCCCAGCGCGTCGGCGCGGGCCTTCTCGACGCCGTCGGCGAACCGGCGCGCCTGGGCCGCGTCCTCGAAGACGGCGGCCCCCGTCACCACCATCCCCTTGGCCTCGACGGTGACCGCGGCCGTCGCGCGCAGCGGCGCCGGCAGCGGCGGCGCGCCGCGCACCACCAGGACCTTCGTCGGCAGATCGGCGACGGTGACGAGCGCGAGCGTGCCCGGGTCGTCCCCCGTCTTCTCCTCGATGTGCCGGAGCTCGCGCAGCCACTCGGTGCCGGCCGCCTTGTCCGGAAGATCGGCGGGCCGCACCAGCAGGAACCAGCCGCCGTAGGGCACGAGCAGGAGGCGCGGATCGCCGGCGAGCTTCGCGCCGCGGCGGCCGATCGCGCCCGCGGGCGTGTCGGTCCACGCGGCGCGCGCGGCCCCGTTCGCGAGCGCCCGCTTGAGCTCGTCGTCTCCCTTGTTCGTGTGGCCCGCGACGAACGTGGCGGTCACGTCGCGGGGGTTGGGCGAGGCGATCACCACGGCGTCGAACGTGTCGGTCACCGGGATCCCGGCGAGGACGTTCCGGTAGTCCGGCATCGGCGCGAGGATCGCCTCGACCGGGGGCACCCACGCGGTCCGCCGCAGACGGTCGGTGCGCAGCGCCAGGACGAGTCGCGACCCGGGCGGGACGCTGGTGCGGAGATCGAGGACGCCGGGGTCGGGACGCGTCGGCGCGCCGGCATCCGCGGACGAGGCGGCCGCGACGAGCGGCGCGCCCGCATCCTCCGCCTCGCCGGCGTCCGGGACGTCCGGGACGGGCGCGGCGTCCGGGACGTCCGGCCGGACGCCCGCGTCCGGGACGCCCCGGACATCGTCCGCCCGGGCGGGCTGGGGCGCGGCCGCCACCGGCGCCGGCTTCGGCCGGGGCTTGGGCTTGGGTGGGGCCGAGGGCGGCGGGCTCGGCGGCGGCGGGGCCGGCGGCGGCGGCGCCGCCGGCGCCTCGACGATGTCGAGCGGGATCCGCCGCGTCGCCTTCGCCCGCGGCGTCTCCGGCAGCGCGCCGAACACGAACCCGTGCACCAGCACGCTGACGAAGAGCCCGAGGGCGAATCGCACTTCGTGAGTATGGGCTAAGATGCCCGGGTCGTGCGCATCCCGGAGAAGGTCGTCGGCGAGGTGGTCAAGGAAACGTCGCTCAAGATGTCCGACCCGAGCTACGTCCAGACGCAGGTGGGGACGTTCGTGCAGACGCAGCCGGCGGCCGCGAAGTACCTCACCGCGCACGTGAAGGAGCTCGGCGGCGCCGAGGCCGTGGTCAACGCGGTGTTCCACGCCTCGCTCATGGTCGCGTGCTTCGTCCGCCACGCCGGCCGCAGCGTGCGGCGCATCTCGTTCGAGGAGCTCGACGCGGTATCCGGGCAGGATCGGGACGGCCGGCTGCGCCGCGTCCAGCCCGCGCTCGCCGACTACATCGCGGCCAACGTCCAGGAGCCCGAAATGAAGAAGGTCCTCGTCCTCCTGGCGCTGGGCATGGACTACGTGTTCTGAAGCATCGTCTGGATCTTGGCGCGCAGGGCGGCGCGCGCGTCCGGCGGGGCGAGGATCTCGGCGTGCGGGCCGAAACCCAGCGTCCAGCCGACCACCCATTCGAGGCCCTCGCATTCGATCGCGATCTCGGCGCCGCCGTCGGCGAGCTTCTTCACCTCGCCCGCCGGCCACGCCGCGCCCACGCGCGCCGCGGCCAGCGCGTCGAGCCGGACGCGCACCGTGACCGCGTCGGCGCCGGGCACGAACAGCCGCTCGCGCCGATAGGCCTCGAGGTCGAAGTCGCGCGGCGCGTCGAAGCGCTCCGCCGACGGCTCGAGCCTGACGATGCGTCCCACCCGGAATGTGCGCGTGTCGCCGCGCATCCGGCAGCGGGCCACGACGTACCACGAGCCGCCGTGGTGGACGAGGCCGTAGGGCTCGATGCCGCGGCGCGACGCCGCGCCGCTCGACGCCGCCGCGTACTCGATCTTCACCACGCGCCGCTCGCGCGCGGCGGTGAGGAGCTGGCGCAGGTGCTGGGCCACTTTCTGGTCCGGCTCGGCGACGACGGTGCCCTCGGCCAGCTGCATCGCCGCGCCGGCCTCGGCGCCGAGCGCGCGCAGGAGCTTCTGCTCGGCCGACGCGAGCGCCTCGTCGTAGGGGGCGATGCCGCTGCGGCGGAGCGCGCGCAGGCCGAGGAGCAGTGAGCAGCCCTCGGCGGCGGTGAGGCGGAGCGGCCGCGTCAGCTTCTGCGGCAGATCGACGTAGACCTTGCCGGCCTCGACGGACACGAGCAAGAACTCGTGCGGGTCGCCCGTCGGCGGCCCGACCTGGGTGAGCAGATCGAGGTCGGCGAGGAGCGCGCTCTTGTCGACGTCGAGCTCCTTGGCCAGCTGGTCGAGCTTGACCCCGTCGTGGTTGCGCGCCACGTACGGCACGAGGAACAGGAGGCGCCGGAGGCGCGTCGCCAGATCGCTCAACCGTACCTCGCGAGCGTGCGACCGAGCTCGGCGCGCACGCGGGCGCGCAGGGCCTCGGGGGCGCGCGCGACGAGCGCGCCCTTGGCGGCGAGGATCCGCGCGACCACGTAGTCGGGATTCCCGCACGACCAGCGGACGAGGATCCCGCCGTTGCCGAGCGCGCGCCGCTCGGCGCCGTCGCCGAAGTCCTCGTTGGCCACCGCGCCCCCCTCGGGGCGCACCTCCAGCTCCACCGTGACGGGCGGCTCGATCTCGAACGTCCACGGC
Organism: Haliangiales bacterium; assembly: GCA_035259575.1. Classification (GTDB taxonomy): domain Bacteria; phylum Myxococcota_A; class Polyangia; order Haliangiales; family SHYZ01; genus DATFWE01. Next base: position 56,641 of record DATFWE010000014.1, on the reverse strand, counting down.
GAGCGCGACGCGTAGCGCCGCACGTCGAACCCGGGCGGGCGCTCGAAGTCGGGCGTCTTGGGCTTGGCCGCGACGGTGAGCGCCGCCATGCGATCGATGCGGAACGTGCGCACGCCCTGGCGCAGGTGGCACCAGCCCACGAGGTACCAGGCGCCCTCGCGGTAGGCGAGCCCGTAGGGATCGACGGCGCGCGTCGCCGCCTGCCCGGTGCCGGCGGTGACGTAGCGCAGCGTCACGCGCTTGCGCCAGCCGATCGCGGCCTCGAGCTGCGCCAGCGTCTCGGCGAGCGCCGCCGCCTCGGCCGGGCGCGGGAAGTGCACCAGCACCGGCTCAGGCGGCCGCTTGCCCGGCGGGCCCGGCACCCCGTCCGGCGTGGGCGGCGAATCGAACGCGAGCTTCTTCAGCGCGAGATCCACGACCTCGGCGTAGGTCGTGCCCGGCGCGGCGCGGGCGACCGAGCCGGCGAGCACGAGCGCCGCGACCTCCGCCGAGGTGAGGTGGATCTCGGGCAGGCGGTAGCGCCGGAGGTCGACGATGTACCCGGGCTCGTCCACCGCGTCATCGTCGTCGGGGGTGACGTAGCGCAGCGGCACGCCGAGCTCGAGCAGGTCCGCCTTGTCCCGCTCGAACGCGCGCAGCCCGGCCTCCTCCTGCGCGGTGCGGTACGCCTTGAACTGGGCGCGGATCTCGCGGTACGGCACCGGCTGGCGCGCGCCGAGGAGCATCACCACCAGGTCGAGCAGGCGCTTGCCGCGATCGTCGCGCGGGGCCGCCTTGGCCGGCTCCTTCTTCACCGATCGCTTGCGCGCCTTCGGCGGCATTCGTCGATTTTACGGCCGCGATTTTCCTGGTACAACGATCACCGATGCTTCGCCTAGCTCCGCTTGCGCTCGCCGCGGCGCTCCTCGCGGCACCGGGCCGGGCCGACGCCCAGGGCAGGCCGTTCGGCCTCGGCGTCATCCTCGGCAATCCCACCGGCATCTCGGCCAAGGCCTACCTGGCGCGCGCCCACGCGATCGACGCGGCCGTCGGCGCGGCGTTCCTCCACGGCAGCGGGCTCCACATCCACGCCGACTATCTCTGGCACCCGGTGATCCTGGCGGAGGACGAGGCGTTCACCCTGCCGCTCTACATCGGCATCGGCGGGCGCATGCTCATCCGCGGGCGCGAAGGGATCCAGGGGGACAAATTCCACCTCGGCCCGCGCGTCCCGGTGGGGTTCCTGTTCGACTTCAAGCAGATCCCCATCGACGTGTTCGTCGAGGTGGCGCTCATCGTGGACGTCATCCGCACCGCGGGGGACGACGTCATCGACGTCAACGGCGGCATTGGCGTCCGCTACTACTTCTGACGGCGTTCGGCTGGCGCTGCGTCGCTTCGCGCCGGCCGCGGCGCGGCGCGGCACCGTCGTCCTGGCGCACGCCATGATGGCGACGTCGTCGTACCTCGAGGGGCTCGCCGCGCACCTCGCCGCCGCCGGGGTCGAGGCGTGGACGTTCGATTTCCGCGGCCACGGGGCGAGCGTCCCGCCGCACCCGCGCGACGGCCGCTGGGGCTTCGCCGACTACGTCGAACGCGATCTCCCCGCCGTGTGGGACGCGGTGCGCCGCGCCGTCGGCGGGCCGGTCAGCTGGATCGGGCACTCGCTGGGCGGGCTGGCGGCGCTGGCCGCGTTCGGCGCGGGCATCGCCCCGCCGCCGGAGCGGCTGGTGCTGGTGGCGGCCAGCCCGTGGGTGCGCGCCGGACGCGGGCGGCTCGTTCCCCGCGCGGTGACCGCGCTGCTCGCCGGCCTGGCGCGCCCGCTCGGATATCTGCCCGTGCGCCGGCTGCGCGCGGGCACCAACGACGAGCCGGCGACCTACCTCGACGAGCTGGCCGGCTGGGTGCGCGACGGGCGCTGGCCCTGGCTCGATGGCGTCGCCCGCATCCGCGCGCCCACGTACGTCGTCGTGGGGGACCGTGACGCATACTGCCGCATGGCGGACGCGCGCCTCGTCGCCGACAGGCTGGGCGGCCCGGTGGCCCTCCGCATCGTCCCCGGCGCCGACCACTTCGGCTTCTTCCGGCGTCAGGGCGCGCTGTGGGACGACCTGGGGGCGTTCTTGACCGCGTCCTGAATGCGCGCCGCCAGCCACGTCCAGCGCAGGCGCGTGTCGTCGGTGCGGACGGCGATGCCGACCGCGCGCCGCGACCCCACCAGCACGACGAGCTTCTTGCCGCGGGTGATCGCGGTGTAGAGGAGGTTGCGCTTGAGCAGGAGGAAGTGCTGTGTGACCACCGGCACGACCACCGCGGGGTATTCCGAGCCCTGCGACTTGTGCACGGACAGCGCGAACGCGTGCCCCAGCTCGTCGAGATCGTCGCGCTCGTAGGCGACGACGCGGCCGTCGAAGTCGACGACCAGCTCGCCGCCGCCCGCGGCGAGGACGCGCCCGACGTCGCCGTTGAACACGTCCTTCTCGTAATCGTTGCGGTTTTGGATGACCTTGTCGCCGACGCGGTAGGTGCGGTTCTTGAACGCGAGCTCGGCCGCGCCCGGGCCGGCTGGGTTGAGCCGCTCCTTGAGCGCGAGGTTCAGGCTGATGGTGCCCACGTCGCCGCGGTGCATGGGGGACAGCACCTGCACGTCGGAGACGGGATCGAAGCCGAAGCGCCGCGGGATGCGCTCGGCGCACAGCTCGAGGATCGTCGCGCGCGCTCCCTCCGGGTCGTCGCGCTCGATGAAGAAGAAGTCGGCGCGCCCGGCGAGGTCGGGCAGCTCGCCCTGGTTGACCCGGTGGGCGTTGACGATGATGGCGCTGGTCGCCGCCTGGCGGAAGATCTCGGTCAGGCGCACGACGGCGACCGCGCGCGAGGCGATGACGTCGTGGAGGACGCGCCCGGGCCCCACCGACGGCAGCTGGTCGACGTCGCCGACGAGGATGAGGCGGGCCAAGGGCCGCACCGCAGCCACGAGGTTGGCGAACAGCGTGATGTCGAGCATCGACGCCTCGTCGCAGATGACGACGTCGGCGTCGAGCGGATCGTGCTCGCCGCGCTGGAACGCACCGTCCTGCGGGGAGAACTCGAGGAGCCGGTGGAGCGTCATGGCCGGGCGGCGCGTCGTCTCGGCGAGGCGCTTGGCGGCGCGTCCCGTCGGCGCGCCGAGCGCGACGAGCTGCCCCCGCCGCTCCGCCCCGCCGATGATCGCCTGGACGATGGTGGTCTTGCCGACGCCGGGACCGCCGGTGATGACGACGACCTTGTCGCGCGCGGCGGCGCGGACCGCGGCGCGCTGCTCGGGCGCGAGGGTGAGGCCGCGCTCCGCCTCGAACGCGGCGATGGCCTGGTCGATGGCGGCGTCGGGGAGGGGGGGCACCGGCGCGGCGACGAGCCGCGCCAGGAGCGCGGCGGCGCGCGTCTCGGCGGCGTACATCGCCCGCAGCGAGATGCACTCGCCGCGGTCGCCGAGGGACTCGCGCACGACGTGGCCGTCGGCGCACAGGCGATCGAGCGCGTCCTCGAGGATCGCGGGCGGGACCTCGAGCATCTTCTCGGCGGCGGCGAGGAGCTCGTGCTGGGGGACGTGGCAGTTGCCGTCCTCGGTGAGCTCGCCGAGGACGTGGACGAGGCCCGCCTCCGCGCGCGCGGGCGCGTGCCGGTCGAGGCCGAGGCGCTGGGCCAGGGCGTCGGCGGAGCGGAAGCCGATCCCCCAGATGTCGAGGGCGAGCCGGTACGGATTCGCGCGCACGATCGGGATCGCCTGGGCGCCGTATTTCTTATAGATGCGCGAGGCGAACGCCGGGGAGACGCCGTGGCCTTGGAGGAAGACCATCACGTCCTGCACGTCGTGCTGGTCGTGCCAGGCCTTCTGGATGCGCTCGGCGCGGACGCGGCCGATCCCGTCGACCTCGGTGAGGCGGGTCGGCGTTTTCGAAATGATTTCGAGGGTGTCCTGTCCGAAGCGCGCTACGATCCGCCGGGCAAGCTCGGGCCCGAGCCCGGGGACCAGGCCGCTGCCGAGATATTTCTCGATGCCGGCGACCGTGTCCGGGGTGAGCGTCTGGTAGCTCATGACGCGGAACTGCGGGCCGTACTTCTTGTCGTTCTCCCACCGGCCGTGCAGGCGGAGCGCGACGCCGGCGCTCACCCCGGCGAGGTTCCCGACGATGGACACGACCGCGTCGTCGTCTGGTCGGTCTGGTCGGTCGGGTCGCTCGGGTCCGCCGGGTCCGTCGGCCCGGCGCAGGCGCGCGACCGCAAATTCGGCGTTCTGGTAGAGGATGCGCTCGAGCGTCCCGTCGAGGGTCTGGTCAGCCATGGGCCAGGAGGCGCGCCAACCGGTCCGCCGCCTCGCGGGAGCGAACGGGCTCGCCCACGCGGCGCGCGCGCCACAGGAGGTGGTAGGGCGTGACGGTGGGCGCGACGAACGAAACGACCTCGGTCTCGTAGCCGGCAGCCTCGAGCCGGAGGGTGCGGACGGCGGCGACGAACGCTTCGGTGAAGGCGCGGCGCACCGGAGCGTGGCGCGGGAGCCCCAGTCCCTCGGCCGCGGCGTCGGCGCCGGCGCTCGCCGGGGTGCAGCAGGGGACGACCAGGATCGTCCGGGCGCGCGCGGCGATCGCCGCGTCGAGGAGCGCGTCGCCGGCGCCGCCGCAGGCATGGAGCGCGACGACGAGCGACGGCTCGGAGGGCCACGCCGCGCGGCCGCCGACGTCGGCGGTGCGGGCCTCGAGGTGTACCCCGGCGCGATCGGCCGCGGCGACGGCGGCCGCGACCCGCGCGGGGTCGCGCTCGAGCGCGATCACGCGCGCGCGTCGGCCCATAGGGTCGAGGACGAGCTTGGCGGCGAGGATGCCGACGTAGCCCTTGCCCGCGGCGGCGTCCACGACGACGAGATCCCGGGGGAGCCGGGCCGCGGCGCGTTCGACCTCGGCGAGGAGCGCGGTGATCTCGGCCGCTTTCTTGCGGTCCTCGCGACGGAGCCCGGCTCCGGCCGCGTCGATGTAGAGGCGGTCGAGCCAGCCCTCCACGTCGCTTCGCGCCAGCACGGGCCCATTGTACCTCGCCGCGTCCGGCCGTCCGGCGGGAGTGTCCGGAGCGCCGGACACTCCCGCGGCGGTGGAATGCGATGTCGCGGGCTTCGTCGTCGGCATGCCGCGTGCTTGAGCGGCTGGGGGTGCGCATCCGCGAGATGCCCAGCTCGGATCGTCCGCGCGAGCGGCTGTTGCGCTTGGGGACGGCGGGGCTCGCCGACTGGGAGCTCGTGGCGGTGATCCTGGGCACAGGGGTGGGCGGGGTGAGCGCGGCGGAGGCCGCGGCGGCGCTCGTGGCGCGCTTCGCCGGCGACCTGCGACGGATGGGCCACGCCGGGATGGCCGAGCTCGCGGAGGTGCCGGGGATCGGGCTGGTGGGGGCCTCCCGGATCCGCGCGGCGTTGGGGCTCGCCGGTAGGCTGGCGGAGCGGCCGCTGGAGCGGGGGGAGCCGCTCGGCTCGCCGGAGGCGGTGTTCGCCCGGTTTGCCCCGTCGCTGCGGCTGGAGGAGACGGAGCGTTTTCTGGCCGTCCCGCTCGACCGGAAGAACCGGGTCCTCCGCGTGTTGACCGTCGCCCAGGGGGGGGTGTGCTCGGTGGAGATCATCCCGCGCGACGTGTACGCCGCCATCGTGCGCGAGGGCGCGGCATCGGTGGTGTTCCTGCACAATCATCCGAGCGGCGATCCCGCCCCCAGCGCCGAGGATCATGCGCTCACCGAGCGTCTGCGGCGGGCGGGGGAGGTCGTGGGCGTGCCCCTCCGCGACCACATGATAGTGGGGCACGAAAAGTACTTCTCGTTCTTTGAAAAGGAATTTGCCGCGGGGATCGAGCGTTCGTAGACTGGTCCCATGCAATGGCGGTTTGCTCTGGGGGCGGTGCTCACGCTGGTCGCAGGCGGGGCGCGCGCCCAGAGCGTGACCGAGGCCCTGAGCCCGCGCTCGGTGGGGATGGGGGAGTCGCTTCGTGCGGCCGCTACGGGTGGGCTCGCGCCGCTGCTCAACCCGGCCGGCGTCGCACTGGCGAGGTCATACGTGTTCGAGGGCTTCTACGGCTACCGGCCGGAGGACAAGTCGCACGTGCAGGCCGTGTCCCTGTGCGACTCGGTGACGACCACGGTCGCCGCGTGCCTGGCGTACGATCACCTGTCGGCCTCGCCGGAGTACACCTTCGGCACCGGCGATCGGAGCTCGCATCGCTTCGCCCTCACCACGGCCGTGCCCATCTCCGACGCCATCTTTCTCGGGGTCACGCAGAAGTACGTGATCTACTCCGAGACGATGATGCTGAATCCGGTCGTCGAGGTGGAGAAGAAGGGGTACCTCGTCGACGCGGGTCTGACCGTCAAGCTGACGGACGTGCTCAACCTCGGCGTCGCCGGGTACAACCTGATCGGCGCCGACGATGCCGCGTACGCGCGCGCGATGGGAGGCGGGTTGGCGTGGAACGTCCTGCCGAACCTGCTTTTCGCATTCGACACGCGCTACAACTTCGTCACCGATACCTCGCGGCTCGGCGGGGGAGCGGAGTTCTTCTGGAACAGCTCCGACGACGCCGGGATCCCGCTGCGGGTCGGCTACGTCTACGACTCCCTCGGGCACGTCTCGGCGGTGACCGGCGGGCTCGGCTTCGTGTCCTCGCGCGTGGGCATCGACCTCAGCCTGCGCAAGGCCGTCGCCAACGGCGACGAGCTGATGATGCAGGCAAGCCTGCGGTTGTTCTTCCCGAACTAGGCGCTTCGTCACCACTCCCGCGCCCGCGAGCCGGAGGACCGATCGGTTCGCGAGCGTTCATGCGCAAGCTGGATCGGACACGAGCACGTGGGGGAGGCGACGAATCATGAGCACCGTGCGGGGACGATTCCGCGGAAACGTCGACCGACCGCTTTCGCGAGCATTCGTCGCAAACGCAGCGCGGGCGCGGGCGCGGGCGCGGGCGCGGGCACTGGCGCGCGTATAGCCGTCACACCCGCGCGGTACCTTGTGGCGGGTGCACCCGACGGTCGCGTTCATCTTGGCGGTGCTCGGTGCCGCGCTCGCCCTCGTGTGGATCCTCGCGCGCGTGCGCCGGGCGCTCGCCGGGCTGCGCGCGCGGCGGCGCGGGCGCCGGGCCGCGCAGGGCGAGCTCGAGGCCGAAAGGTTGCTCGCAGCCGCAGGGTTCCGGGTGCGCGAGCGGCAGGTCCCGCTCGTCTTTCCGATCCGCTGCGACGGCCGGGAGCTGCCGATCGAGCTGCGCGCCGACATCCTCGCCGAACGCGGCGGTCGCCGCTACGTCGTGGAGGTGAAGACCGGCGAGGCCGCGCCGCGCCTCGATACGGCCGGAACGCGCCGCCAGCTCCTGGAGTACCTCGTCGCGTACCGCGCCGACGGCGTCCTCCTCGTCGACGCCGACCGCGGCGCGGTCCACGAGGTCGAGTTTCCTGTCGGCGACACGATATAGTGGTGGCCGGTGACCTTCCGCGAGCGGCTGCTCCTGCGTCGCCTCCGCGAGCGCGACGAGCGCGCGTTTCGCGATCTCGTCGAGGCCTACCAGGACCGCGTGTTCAACCTGATCTTCCGCATGATCGGCGTGCGCGAAGAGGCGGAAGACCTCGCCCAGGAAGTGTTCGTCACCACGTTCAAGACGATCGATCAGTTCCGGGGCGACTCCAAGCTGTCCACCTGGCTCTACCGCGTCGCGGTGAACCACTGCAAGAACCGGATCAAGTACCTGGCCCGGCGCCACGATCGCAAGACGGGCGTCCTCGACGAGGCCGCCGAGCGCGAAGCCGCCGCGCTGGGGGACGGGCCGATCGGCGCCGGCCAGATCCCCCGTCCGGATCTGGCCGTCGAGGGCGCGCAGCGCGACCTCCTGGTCCAGCGTGCCATCGCCGAGCTCGACGAGGACCACCGCGTCGTCGTCGTGCTGCGCGACATCGAGGACCTGTCCTATGAGGAGATCGGCGCCATCACCGGCCTCCCCGAGGGCACGGTCAAGTCACGCCTCCACCGCGCGCGCCTGGCGCTGAAGCAGAAACTGGCGAAACATATGTGAGGATTCATGCCCGACGGCACGGTCACTGACGAGCACGAGGCGTTCGAGGCGGACTTCTCCGAGTACCTCGAGAAGTCGCTGCCCGCCGAGCGTGCGCGCGAGGTCGACGCCCACCTCCAGTCGTGCGATCGCTGTCGCGCGGAGTACGCTCGTTTCCGCGACACTGTGGGCATGATCTCCGGTCTGGACCGGGTCCCCGCTCCCACCCGCTTCGAGCGGGAGGTCGAGGCCACCATTCACCGCCGCTCGGCCGGGCGCTTCTTTGGGCGCAGGGCCTTCGGCGATCGCGTACCGTTCGAGCTCCTCGCCGCGATCGGGCTCCTCCTCGTCGTCGCAGTGGTCCTTTTGCTCCGGTGGAGCCCCACCGGAACCGTCCACGATCCCCTCTCGCCGAGCCCGTCCACCGAACCCCGGCCGGACGTCAAGAAGTCGCTCCCGACGCCCTGACGCTATTTCTTCGGCGCGTCCTCCCAGTAGAACAGCGTGATCGCCAGGCAGTGGAACGCCTCGTCGCTCGACTGCGTCACGATCGTGTCCACCACCTCGACATTCGGATGCGCCTTCAGCCACGCGGTGACCTTGTCACCCAACGCATCGCGCTCCGGCGCCATCGTGGCCGAAAAGATCTTCACTCCATTGAACGGCCGGTTCGTCCCTTCCTTCGCTACTCTTCCACTGCTGGTCGACGTATTCATCGTGTGTGTTCACTGCCTTCGCCTCTCGCCGGCGAGCCAACCGACACACCCTCATTGCGATACTCTTTGATGACCTGCCTTATTTCCTCCTCGGTCAGCAGGTGATCGCCGGACTTGGCTAGGTCCAGGATGCGCCGCACCAGAGGAGGCTCGGGCTCGATGCCGCGCGAACGCAGCCACCAGGTCACGTTCGCCTCGCCCGAATAAAAGCCAACCTCGATCTCTTGCTCCTTCCCGAAGAGCGACGCCGGGACACCGCTGTAGATGCGGTCGGCCAACCAGGCGTGCCCTTTCCGTTCGGCCTTGACGATGGCCGCGGCGTGGACCCCCGTCGCCGTGCGAAAAGCGTCCGACCCCACCACCGGATAGTTGGCGGGAATCGGCACCCGCGTGGCCTTGGACACGAGCTTGCACCACAGCACCAGCTTGGACAGGTCGCTGTTCGGCAGCTCGCCCAGGAGCTTCAGATTCACCAGGACCTGGTCGAGCGCCGCGTTCCCCACCCGCTCGCCGATCCCGAGCGCCGTGCCGTGCACGCGATCCGCCCCGTACTCCGCGGCGAAGATCGCGTTGGTCACGCCCAGCCCGCGGTCGTTGTGCCCGTGCCAGTCGATCTTGACCTGCGATGCGCCCATCCCGTCGAGCAGGTTGCGCGTGAACTTGAGCAGGTTGCGGATCCCGTTCGGCGTGGCGTGCCCGACGGTGTCGCAGATGCACAGCCGCGCGGCGCCGTGCTCCACCGCGTTCCGGAACAGCCGCCCCAGCACCTCCGGCCGCGATCGCGTCGTGTCCTCGGTGACGTAGGTGCACGGCAGGCCGTGCTTCACCGAGAGGTCGATCGCCTCCGCCGACTTCTGCATCATCCCGTCGAGATCCCAACCCTCGGCGTACAGCCGCACCGGCGACGAGCCGATGAAGCACAGGACCTCGATGTCCACGCCCGTCTTCTGCGAGATGTCGACGATGGGCAGGATGTCGGCCGCCACCGTCCGCGCCGCGCACCCCGGTTTCACCGGCAGCCTGTTGTCGCGCATGTACTCGACGATGCGCGTCACGTCCTCGACGGCGCGCCGCCCCGCGCCGGGGAGCCCCACGTCCATGGCGTGGATCCCCAGGTCCGACGCCAGCTGCACGATCTTGAGCTTGTCCTCGATCTTCGGATCCACGACCGACGGCGATTGGATGCCGTCGCGCAGCGTCTCGTCGAAGAACTCGAGCGTGCGACCGGGCGTGAGCGACCCGACCTTCTCGACCGAGTTCCAGTCGTAGATGAAGTCCTTCTCCGAAAGGTCCATCACACGCGCTCCAGCACCACCGCGATGCCTTGTCCGCCGCCGATGCAGGCCGAGCCGACGGCGTGGCGCCCGCCGCGGCGGCCGAGCTCGTAGCAGAGGTGCGCGGTGATGCGAGCGCCCGACGCCCCGAGCGGGTGCCCCAGCGCGATCGCGCCGCCGTCCACGTTGGTGCGGTCGCGCGCGAGGCCGAGCTCCTTCTCCACCGCCAGATACTGCGGCGCGAACGCCTCGTTCACCTCCACCAGGTCCATCTGTTCGAGCTTCAGCCCGGCGCGATCGAGCGCCTGGCGGATCGCCGGCGCCGGACCGATGCCCATGATCTTCGGGTCGCAGCCGGCCACGCCCCACTGGACGAGCCGCGCCAGCGGCTTGAGCCCCCGCTTCTCCGCCGCCTCGCGCGACGCCAGGACCAGCGCCGCCGCCCCGTCGCAGATGCCCGACGCGTTGCCGGCCGTCACCACGCCGTCCTTCTTGAACACCGGCGGCAGCTTCGCGAGCGCCTCCGGCGTCGTGTCCGGCCGCGGATGCTCGTCCTTGTCGAACGCCACGGGGCCCTTCTTGCCCTTGAGCTCGAGCGGCGCGATCTCGTCGGCGAACCGCCCCGCCGCCTGCGCGTCCGCCCACGCCCTCTGCGAGCGCAGCGCGTAGGCGTCGCACTCGGCGCGCGTGATGCCGTACTTCTCCGCCAGGTTCTCCGCGGTGATCGCCATCGGCATGCCGGTGTAGCTGTCGGTCAGCGCGGTCCACAGCGAGTCCTCGAGCGGCGGCGTCCTGCCGAACGCCAGCCCCTGCCGCGCGCCGCGGATCACGTGGGGCGCCTGCGTCATGTTCTCCGCGCCGCCGACCAGGCAGAGCTCGGCATCGCCGACGAGAATCTTTTCCGCGCCGGTGATCACCGCCTGGAACCCCGACCCGCACAGGCGGTTGACCGTCAGCGCCGGAACCGCCACGGGCACGCCGGCGCGCAACCCGACATGTCGGGCGTGGTAGATCGCGTCCGCCGACGTCTGCTGGACGTTCCCGAAGGTGACGTCGTCGATTTCCTCCGCAGAAACGCGAGATTGAGCGAGCGCGGCCTTGGCCGCGTGCACGGCGAGATCGGTGGCGGAGAGATCCTTCAACGCGCCGCCAAAGGCGCCGAACCCGGTGCGCTTCGCACCGACGATCCAGATGTCGCGGACGAGAGGTTTGGCCATTCGCCCTCCTCGGGGCACCCGCGTGTTACACGGGTTGGATGCTCGGTTCGGTAATCTAGCGCACCTTCCGACGGCGCGCCGGCCTAATTCAGCTTGAGCACCAACAAAAGGATGACCGATGTCGCAGCCGCCACCGCCAGCACGAGCAGGAACCAGCCGAGGACGATGGCTGCGGTCGCCAGGCCGATCCCGAGGATGGGGAGGACGGGGCGCGGCTCGCGCCGCACGAGGGCAGTAATCCCCGCCGCCGCGGCCACGGCGAAAAGCGGAAGCATGACCCGTAAATCCGGAAGCTCGGTGATCTCGTGGCGATCGTGGAACTGGAGCCAGTACCCGACGATCAGCGCCGCGAAGCCGACGGCGAGCGACACGATACCGGCGGCGTGCGCCCGGTACCAGGGTCTGCGCGCCACCGCGGCGGAGCGTTCGAGCACGATCTAAGGATAGCGAAACCGCTCGGCGATGCGATACAGGCCCCGCTTGGGCAGATTTCGGTACGCGGCCCACGCGGCGGCGGCCAGCGTCCCATCGGCCAGCCAGTCGGACATCCATTCGGCTGCGAAACGCGGATCGCCCTGCTTGAATCCGCCGCCCGCCTCGAGCGCCCATCGCCGGTTGTATGCCTCGTGCACGCCCACGGGCCAGGAGAACACGAGCGGCAGCCCGAGCGCGGCGAAGAACGTGATCTCGCTCGGCTTCGTCCACAGCACGTCCGTCTCCGCCAGGAGCGCGTTGAAGCGGCGGAAGTAGTCCGGAAGGCGCGGCTCGTGCAGGATCTCCGCCGCGGCGCCGGTGCGCTCGATCGCCCGGCGGAAGCGCGCCGCGACCTTGTCCTTGACGCCGGCGACGAGCGTGAGCCGGAACCGCCCGTTCGCCATCGGCCGCGCGAAGCTCGGAAGGAATCGATCGGCGAGGTTCGCCTGCGCGCCCGCGCCGCCGACGGCGAAGACCAGGTGCGGCGGTTTGCCCGCCTCGCCGGCGGGGAGCGCGCCGATGCGTCGCTCGATCTCGTCCCGGTGCCGGTCGATGAACGTCCGCTCCGGGTCGAGCCGCACCAGGCGCGCGGCGAGGTTCCGGTGAAGCACGGGCAGGTCGTGCCCGCCCAGAAGCTCGGGCGGCAGGGGATAGCCGGTGTAGTGGATGAGCTCGTGCTTCACGCCGTAGGCGCGCAGGCGGCGGACCACCCGCTTCGACGGGGCGAAATAGACGATCTGCGACCGGCTGCCCTCGCGCGGGGCCCACACGCGGTTGATGTCGGTGTCGGTCACCACGCAGTGCACGCCGCTCACGCCGGCGCGATCGGCGACGATCGCGGGGGCGAAGTACGTCGTCAAGAGCGGCGACCCCGTGCGCCGCATGTGCCCGATCAGGCCCTCGCCCAGGCCGCGCTCGGCCATCCAGTCGAGCATGCGCACGCCGTTCGTCGGCGCCGACAGATCGCGGTGGGGATGAAGGTGCGGGATCGACGTGATCGTCTCCAGGAGCTGCCGGAGCGGCGGGCCCACCGCCGGGATCTGCGACAGGCGCGACACCGACTCGTAGAACTGGCGCACGCGCAGCCACAGCTTCTGCTCGTCGGGATCCGACAGCGGCGGCCGGTCGACCTCGACGACCTCGACCCCCAGCTCGGCGGCGAGCGCGTGCGCGGGGCGGAGGTGCCCGTAGCCCATCTCCACCGCCACCAGCATGGGGGGGTGGGCTACTGCCAGCATCGCCGGGTATCGCAGTCGACCGTGTCGATGAGCTGGCCGGCGGCGTCGAAGAACTGGTTGGTCACGGCGCGGCCGTTGGGCCCGCGCACCAGACGGACGGCGTGCCAGTCGCGCGCGGGGCAATCGCGCCCGGTGAAGCACCCGGCGTAATGCGCCGGCTGGCCGCTGCGGTCGAGGAGGATCAGCGCGAACAGACGGTGGCCGGCGTCGTACAGGCGGCGCTGCGTCGCCATGCCCATCGATTCCACGACGTCCCCGTCCGGACCGAAACCGTCGATCTGGTGCAGGTGATCGTAGTTGTCGTAGACGTACCGCCGCTTCGCCACGCCGAGGTTGGTGGTGGGCGCGCCCTCGTCGTCGAAGTAGCGCACCTCGCGCGTGCGCCCCGCGTCGTCGACGACGATCTTCTCGGCGTGATAGCCGGTATGATCGCACTCCGTCGCCTCACCGCTCGCGCCCCAGCACGACTCCCCGACCAGGTTTCCCAGCGCGTCGTACTCCTTGCGCACCTCGAACACGCCGTACTCCGGGTCGCGGCCGGGCTGGCCGTCCTCCTCGCGATGCCTCTCCGACAGGATCCGCCCCTTCTCGTCGCGCGCATAATCGTACTTGGCGGGCTCCTCGGGGCCGCAGCCCGTCGGCCTGCCGTCGTCGTCGATGCAGGTCTTGCTGAGCTCGTCGCAGTAGCGATCGACTTCGAGAAGGAGCCCGTGCACGCCGCGCACGTGCGTGGGGCGTCCGTCGCGATCGATGTAGGTCTTGCCGATGGTGCAGCCGTCGGCGTCGCTGGTGATCATCGTGACCGCCACCCCAACCTCGGCGCCCGCCGGCTCGCCGTCGAGGCCGAGGCAGATCTCTCGCGCCATCACCCCGCGCTCGTCGTATTCCCACCTCCGCCCGGCGCAGCCCACCTGCGACGAGATCACGAGCTTTCCGGCGAGGTCGTAGTAGAGCTGCGCCACCTGCCGCCCCACCGCGTCGCGCTGGATGATGGTGCGGTGCACGCCGTCGTGCCCGGCGGCGGGCTTCTTCTGGGGGCCGAGCCGCGTGAGCTCGATCACGAACCCGTCGTCGCTGCGGGCCGCCGTCGCCGCGACGCCGTTGGTGTCGCGCATCGGGCTGCCGTTCCACTGCAGGCACTCGAGCGTCCGGATCTTCCCGTCGAGCTTCAGGCTCATCGCGCCGCACCCCATGAGCTGGTTCGCCCCGCTCAGGCTGCGCTCCATGTAGCGCTCGCCGGGCGGATTGAACGTGCGCGCCCAGTCGAGCAGGCCGTGGTCCTCGAGGCTCACGATGCGCGTGACCTTGCCCGCTTTGTCGTAGTCGAACGCGATCGTCTGGGTCACGCGCCCGCGCGGGGTCAGCTCCTCGGCGAGCACGACGTCCGCGCCCCGCCGCCCGACGTTCCACCGCGCCTGCCCTTCGCGCGGGCGGCCGGCGCAGGTCAAGCGCACCGCGCCGAGCTCGCAGTAGGCGTGCTCGCTCCACTTGAGCGCCGCCCGATCGGGAACGGTCACGCTCGTGACGTGCGGGCCGCGCATCGGCTCTTCGACGAGGAACAGCGCGTCGGTGCCCGCCATCGCCGGGGTCGGATAGTCGGGGTGACGCGTCTTGGGGCGCGCCGGCGGCGGCTCGGCGTCCGCGTGCGGCGTTTCGGCACGACCGCCCTGGCACCCCAGGGCGACGAGGACAGCCAGTGTGAGCCAACGCCTCATCCGTCGCGGTATCCTAGCAGAGATGCCGAGACTCGTTCGATTCGCACTGGCCGTCGTCGCCGCGTGCGTTGCCGCCTGCCCCGGCGGCTCGCTGCGCGTGGGTCCGCCGCCGCGGGAGAAGCCGCGCATCCCGCCGGAGATCGCGCTCCAGGCGGCGGGGAACGTCAAGGACGAGGGTCTGCGCGACCTCCTCACCCGCCACTGGGACTTCTACCTGCGCGACAACCCGATCTTCGCCACGCATTTCGGCGACCATCGCTTCGACGATCGCATCCCCGACAACTCGCGCGACGGGTACGCCGCCCGGCGCCAGCGCAACCTCGACTTCCTGGCCGAGGCCAAGGCGATGAAGGTGGGGGACGAGGACAGGGACGCGCTGGCGCTGTTCGTCGAGGTGCTGCAGACGAGCGCCGACGCCGCGACCTGCGAGATGGAGACGTGGAACGTCGGCGTGCGCTCCCTCAGCAACATCAGCGAGTGGAACGAGCTGGCGGTCGACCACGCACTTCCCAACGGGCAGGCGGGCTACGATCTGCTCGAACGCTTCCGCCACATCCCGCAGTCGATCGAGAACGATATCGCCAACCTCCGCCGCGGCGCGGCCGCCGGCCGCCATCCCAGCGCCGAATCGTTGAAGGTGCTCATCGCCATGATCGACGGGCAGCTCGCGACGCCGATCGAAGAGTGGACGTTGATGAAGCCGGCCAAGGACCCGCTCGAGCGCTGGGGCTCGAACGAGCGGGTGCAGTTCCGCCGCGACCTCGAGGTCGCCGTCCACGCGGTGAAGCTGGCGCTCGAGAAATACCGCAAGTTCCTGCACGAGGAGGTCCGGCCCGCGGCGCGGCCCGACGACAAGGTGGGCCTCTCCGCGCTGCCCGGCGGCGACGCCTGCTACCGCGCGCTCATCCGCCGCCACACCAGCGTGCCCTTCGGTCCCGAGGAGCTTCACCAGCTGGGGGAGCGCGAGGTGGCGCGCATCGACGGCGAGATCCAGGCCCTCGGCGAGAAGCTGTTCGGCGCGCGCGACCTGCCCGAGATCCTGAGGAAGCTACGCACCGATCCGTCGCTGTACTTCGCGACCGAGGCCGAGGTCGAGGCCAAGGCGCGGGCGTCGCTCGAGGCGGCGCGGGCCAAGATCGCCCAGTACTTCGGGGTCCTGCCCAAGACCGACTGCGTGGTCCGCCGCGTCCCCGACTACGAGGCGCCGTACACGACCATCGCCTACTACCGGCAGCCCCACGCCGACGGAAAGCCCGGCGAATACATGATCAACGTCAGCCAGCCGAGGACGCGCCCTCGCTACGAGGCGCAGGCGCTGGCGTTCCACGAGTCGATCCCCGGGCATCACCTGCAGATCGCGATCGCGCAGGAATTGCCGACCATGCCGGCGTTCCGGCGGTACCTCGGGGCGACGGCGTTCGTCGAGGGATGGGGGCTGTACGCCGAGCGGCTCGCCGACGAGATGGGGCTCTATGACGGCGACCTCGATCGCATGGGGATGCTGTCCTACGACGCGTGGCGCGCCGCGCGGCTCGTCGTCGACACCGGCATCCACGCCCGGGGATGGAGCCGCGAGCGCGCGGTCCAGTTCATGGTCGCCCACACGGCGCTCGCCGAGAACAACATCCGCAACGAGGTGGACCGCTACATTGGCTCGCCCGGCCAGGCGCTGGCCTACAAGGTGGGGCAGATGGAGATGTGGAAGCTGCGGCGCGACGCCGAGCGGCGCCTGGGCGCCCGCTTCGACGTCAAGGGATTCCACGACGCCGTCCTCGGCGGCGGCGCCGTGACCATCGAGGTCCTGCGCGCGCAGGTCGCGCGCTGGGTCGACGCCCGGGGGCGGTAGCGCCATTCTGGAGCGCTCGCTCAGAACGCCTGGCCCGCCGCCACGTACGCGCCGATCGGGCGGGCGTCGGGCGACCAGGCCACGTCCGCGCGCACCACGAACGTCTCGCCCTGCTGGAGGCGCAGTCCGCCGCCGACGCCGTACTTCAGCCCGAGGCCCGTGCCGTCGAGGTCCGGGTTCGACGCGAGATCGGCCCACAGCCGGCCGAAGTCGAAGAACAGCGCGCTGCCGAGCGCGTAGTCCTTGCCGCCGATCTGAAACCGCGCCAGCCGCGAGCGCAGCTCGATGTTGGCGAACGCCTTGACCCGGCCGTAGTACCGCTGCCCCGGGACCCCGCGCACGCCGTTGCCGCCGCCGAACGCGAACGTATCCTCGTAGCGCGCCATCTCGTAGAACGGCACGTCCCCCAGCTGGACGTCGATCACGCCGCGCACGTCGAGACGGAGGAGCGGCCCGGCGACGACGAGGTACGACCGGGTGATGAGGTTGAGCTGCGTGTACGCGTGGGGGAAGTGCGCCCCCATGCGCGGGCTGTAGCGGAGCTTGAGCTGGTGAAAGTGCCCGTGGTAGGTGGACACCTCCGTCTCGCGGCTGTCGTACTGGATCGAGTTGTCGATGAGCAGGACCGCGTGCTGCTCGGCGGTGCCGAGGAGATCCCGCTCCACCGGCGTCCCCGCGCTCATCTGCATCGCCAGTGTGCTGGCGGGGTCGATGTCGAGCCAGTTCTCGGTGTAGCTCGCCCCCACCTCCCAGAAGAACTGACCGGCGAGCAGCAGGCGCAGCCGCGTCCTCAGGCTGGGGTGCACGCGCGCATACTGATCGCGCGCGGGCACGATGGGGTCGGGCGCGGGCGACGCGTTGCCCAGCCCGAAGTAGCGCTGGGTGGTCTCGCGCGTGAACGACGGGCGCACGTCGAGCCGCAGGCGGTCGCTCAGGAACTGCGGGATCGTCACCTCGAAATACGCGTCGAGATAGGGGACGACCAGCGTCCGATCCTGCACCTTGAAGCTGATGAACGCGCCGGCGTCCACCTTCCACTCGTAGGGCCTCGCCGCGGGGTCCAGACGAGCGACGGTCGACAGCGCCCCGAAGCCGATGCCGTTGTCCGAATCGCCCCCCACGAGCGGCACGATGCCCACCTCGGTGGTGGGCGCGTCCGCCGCCCGCACCGGCGCGGCCGCCGCCCACGCCCACACGGCGACGGCGACGATGGGGGCGGCGCGAGCCGAGTTTTTCCGGGCCACTTCGGGCACTATTGGAGCATGAAACCCTGGGAGTTGTACCGCGTCGGCCAGGCGACGGTGCGCGTCCTCGCCGACTCCACCCGCACGACCGAGATCCACGCCGTGGAGGAGATCACCGGGCGGGCGCGCTTCCGCCGCCTGCTCGAGGAGCTGCGCGGCGACGAGATCCTCAGCCTGCGGCCGGAGCTGTGCTCGGATCAGGTCGACTACGATGCCCTGCGCCGGCTGCCCGCCGACTCGCTCGGCGGCCGCTACGTGCGCCACCTCGACGGCAACGGCCTCAGCGCCGACTACCAGGCCGCGGCGACGCGCTACGTCGTCGACGACGACGTCGCGTACCTCATGCGGCGGTTCCGCCAGACCCACGACGTGTGGCACGCGCTCGTCAACCTGGGCATCGCGGGCTGGGAGGAGGTGACGATCCACGCGTTCAGCCTGGGGCAGCTGCACCTGCCGGTGTCGTGGATGATCCTCTTCTTCGGCGGGATCAAGCACGGCGTCCTCGAGCGCCGGTGGCACGCGCTCACCGACGTCATGCCGCGCGCGTACCGCGCGGGCCGCGCCGCGCGCCCGCTCATGCCCGTCATCTGGGAAAAGATGTGGGACGAGCCGATCGCGGCGGTCCGCGCCCGCTACGGCATCGAGCCGATTCTTCAATAGTTACGGGTCGGGACGGCCGTTACACCGCCGGCGCCGCTGGTGCGTTTCCCTTGGGCAAGGAGACGACACCATGACGAAGAAGAGCACCCGCACCGCAACCGTCATCGGCCTGGCCGGCGCCCTCGTGGCCGGCGCCGCCGGGCTTCAATCCCGCGTCAGCGCGGCCCCGGCGCGCCGCCCGCCCATCGTGGAGGTGCAGCAGAAGGACAACAAGATCCAGATCGCGATCCTCCTCGACACCTCGTCGAGCATGGACGGCCTGATCGACCAGGCCAAGTCGCAGCTGTGGAAGATCGTCAACCAGGCCGCCGGCGCGGAGAAGCAGGGCAAGCGCCCGCGCGTCGAGATCGCGCTGTACGAGTACGGCAAGGCGTCGCTGTCGGCCGAGTCGGGGTGGATCCGCCAGATCCTGCCGTTCACCACCGACCTCGACCGCGTGTCCGAGGAGCTGTTCGCGCTGCGCACCAACGGCGGCGAGGAGTACTGCGGCAAGGTCATCCGCCGCGCCGTCGGCGACCTGCAGTGGTCGGCGTCCAGGAACGACCTCAAGCTGATCTACATCGCCGGCAACGAGCCGTTCACCCAGGGGCCGGTCGACTACCACGCGGCGATCGCCGAGGCCAAGGAGAAGGGCATCGTCGTGAACACCATCCATTGCGGCGGCGACGAGCCGACCTGGCGCGACGCGGCCCTGGTGGCCGGCGGCGACTTCCTGCGCATCGACCAGGACAAGGTCGTCGCTTACATCCCGTCGCCCCAGGACGACGAGATCCGCCGGCTCGGCGTCGAGCTGAACAAGACCTACGTCGGCTATGGCGCCCGCGCGCAGGAGGCGATGGTGCGCCAGTCGGCGCAGGACAAGAACGCCGAGGGCGCCATGGGCGGCGCCGCCGTGGCGCGCGCCGCGGCCAAGGCGTCGGTGGCCTACGACAACTCGGGCTGGGACATGGTCGACGGCGTGAAGAAGGGGAGCATCGATCTCGAGAAGGTCAAGACCGAGGAGCTCCCGGCCGAGATGCAGAAGATGTCGAAGGACGAGCGCAAGGCGTACGTCGACGCCAAGACCGCCGAGCGCGACCGCATCCAGAAGCGCATCGGCGAACTGACGCGGGAGCGGGAGAAGTTCGTCGCCGCCGAGCTCAAGAATCAGGGCAAGGCCGACGGCACGCTCGACGTGGTCGTGACCAAGTCGCTGCGCGAGCAGGCCGTCAAGGCCGGCTTCGAGATGAAGTAGCAAGTTCCCCGTCGATCGGCCCCGCCCGTACTATGATCGCGGCCGGGTGCTCCTCTTCGAGGTCGTCATCGCGCTCCTCCTCGGCGGCGCCGTCCTCTCCGTGCTCGCCCGGCGCATGCGAGCGCCATACCCCGCGCTCCTCGCGCTCGCCGGCGCCGGGCTCGCGCTCGTGCCCGACGCCTCCACGGTGAACCTCGATCCGGAGCTCGCCCTCACGCTCGTCGTCGCCCCCGTCCCACTCGACGCCGCCTTCGACGCCTCGCCGCGCGACCTCAGGCGTAACTGGCGTGCCGTGACTTCGCTCGCCGTCCTGGCCGTCGGCCTCACGGTGGTGGCCGTCGCCGTCGTCCTCCGCTGGCTCGTAGATGTCTCCTGGCCGGTCGCCATCGCCGCCGGTGCCATCATCGCTCCGCCGGACGCCGCGGCCGCGACCGCCGTCCTGCGCCAGCTCCGCCCGCCGCACAGGGTGCTCGTCATCCTCGAGGGCGAGAGCCTGTTCAACGACGCGAGCGCGCTGCTCGTCTACCGCGTCGCCGTCGCCACCGCGGTCACCGGCGTCTTCGCCGGCTGGAGCGCCGTGCCCGCGCTCCTCCTCGCCTGCGCCGGGAGCGTCGCCCTGGGCGTCATCCTCGCGTGGATCGTGACGAGGACGTTGCACCGCATCGAGGACGCGCCCATCTCGATCATCGTGCAGTTGCGCGCCTGCGCATCCCCTCCTATGCCGTCTGGGACGTGGCGGTGTTCGTGCTGAACGTGCTGGCCTTCATCTTGATCGGTCTGCAGCTGAAGCCGATCTTCGCGCACCTCGATCGGCCGGCGCTGCTCGGTTACTCGATCGCCGCCCCCGCGGTGTGCGCCGCCGTGATCGTCGTCCGCTTCGTCTGGGTCATGCTCTACGCCGCGTTCGGCCGCATCGCCTCCTCGGGCGGCCCCTCGTTCCGCGGCGCGACCATCGTCGGCTGGTGCGGGATGCGCGGCATCGTCACCCTGGCCGCCGCGCTGGCCCTGCCCATAGGGGCGTTCCCGCACCGCGATCTCGTGGTGTTCGTCGCCTTCGCTGTCGTCCTCGGCACCCTCGTCATCCAGGGGATGACGGTGGCCCCGCTCATGCGGCTCCTCGCGATCCGCGACGACGGCGCCGTCGAGCGCGAGGTGCGGTTGGCCCGCGTCGAGACCGCGCGCGCTGCGCTCTACGCGATCGGGGAAGCGTCCGAAGCCGGCCTCGGCGCGGACATCCTCCGCCGCAAGTACGCCGCGCGGCTCGAGCGCGCCGAGGCGGCGCTCGCGCGGCCCGGGACGCCCGTCGACGGCGGCGAGCTGGCCGAGCTCGAGAGCGCGCACCGCCGCGTCCACGCCGCCCAGCGACGCACGCCCACCGACCTCCGCGCCCGCGGCGTCATCGGCGACGACGCCTTCCACCGCGTGGAGGATGAGCTCGACTGGGCGGAGCTCGGCACCGAGTCGATAGCCCGTCGGGACTAGCGCCCTGCAAATGCTCGGCCACTCCGGACGCCGGCGCCGTGCGCGCCCTCACTCTTCCGCTCGTCCGATCGTGATAGTGTCCGTTCGGTGCGCCGGGAGTCGCCCCTACTGATCACACTCGTGTGTTTTTTCGCCGGGGCGTGCGCGCGCGACCCGGCCGACGACGCGTGCCCCGACGTGCGCGCGGGCGAGCTGGTCGTCACCGAGATCCGCGGCGACCAGGCCGGCACGACCGACCAGCTCGGGCAGTGGATCGAAATGTACAACGCGTCGGCGCGGCACCTCGACCTGTCGGGGCTGACCGTCCTCCTGCGCAAGATCGACGGCGGCTCCCACGCGCGCATCATCGTGCGCGCGCCGACGCTCGGCGTCGACGCCGGCCATTACGTCGTCCTGGGCGGGTTCGCGTCGTCGCTCCCCGCCTACGTCGATTACGGGTACCTCCTCGACTTCAGCTCGAACCTCTACACGGCCGCGGCGATCGACGTCGACGCCTGCGGCACGCTCGTCGACCGCGTCGTGTACCGTAGCCTCCCCACGCAGGGGACGTGGGCCTTCGACGGCAGACGGACGCCCGACGCGACGGCGAACGACGACGAGCGGGCGTGGTGCGTGGACGCGGCCGGGACGGGCCACCCCGGAACGCCGCGCGCAGGGAACGCGCCATGTCCGTGATGCGGGCCGGGCTCGCGGCCGTCGCCATCGTCGTCGGGGCGCTGGCGGCCTGCGGCGGCGCGCTCCCCCACGAGCGCAGGGCGGCCGAGAAGGCCGAGCGCGAGCAGCTGACGAAGCTCGAGCAGGCCGGGCTCGTCATCGGCGAGTTCGGGCTCGCGTCCAACGCCGTCGTCGACGGCGACACCATCAAGGTGGTCGGGCTCGACGCCAGCCTGCGCCTCCTCGGCATCGACGCCGAGGAGACGTTCAAGCACGACAAGGAGCGGCGCGCCTACGAGGCGGGATGGGAGGGGTACCTCAAGGCGATGCGCGGCAACTCCGCGCACCCGGTCAAGATGGCCACGCCGATCGGCGACGAGGGCAAGAAGTACGCCCAGGCGTTCTTCTCCGGCGTCGGCACGGTCCGCCTCGAGCGCGATCACCCCCGCGAGATCCGCGACTACTACAACCGCTACCTGGCCTACGTCTTTGCCGAGAAGGACGGCGAGTGGGTCAACTACAACGTCGAGATCGTGCGCGCCGGGCTGTCGCCCTACTTCACCAAGTACGGTTATTCGCGGCGGTTCCACGGCGAGTTCGTCGCCGCGGAGAGGGAGGCGCGCGCGGCCAGGCGCGGCATCTGGGACCCGACCAAGCAGCACTACCCCGACTACGACGAGCGCAAGGCGTGGTGGGACGCGCGCGCCGAGTTCATCGCGGCGTTCGAGCGCGAGATGGTCGGCAAGGAGAACTGGATCGAGCTCACAAACTCCGACGCCATCGATCGGCTGGAGAAGCACGTCGGCAAGGAGGTCGTCGTCCTGGGCGCGATCGCGTCGATCAAGGGCGGCGACCGGGGCCCGACGCGCATCATGCTGTCGCGCAAGCGGGCGAACGACTTCCCGCTGATCGTGTGGGACCGCGACGTGCTCGCGGCGACTGGCGCGGACAGGCACCAGGGCGAATACGTGCGCGTGCGCGGGTTCGTGTCCCGCTACACCAACCCGCAGTGGAAGAAGTACGAGCTCCAGATCGTCATCGATCTGCCGAGCCAGGTGTCGACCTCGTCGGTGGAGTCGAAGGGCCCCGAGGAGGAGGAGGACGTGAATTGAGGCGGTGGATTCTGCTCCTATGTGCGGCGGCGGCATGCGGCAAGAAGGGCGGCTCGACGCCGGAGTGCGCCGGCAACTTCCTCGCCGGCGACCTCGTCATCAGCGAGGTCATGCCCAACCCGACCGGCGACGACACCGGCAAGGAATGGTTCGAGGTGTACAACGCGGACACCAGGGCCGTGGACCTGGCCGGGCTCGAGCTCGTCGTCAGCCTGCCCGATCGGACCATGGAGAAGGCGGTCGCGGTCACCGCCGGGACCATCCCGGCCGGGGGCTATTTCGTGTTCTCGTCGAGCGCGCCCGACCTCGTCCCCGGCTACGCCGACTACGGTTACGGCACCGGGCTGGGCTCGCTGCGCAACGACACGGCGCGCCTCGCGCTGCGCTGCAACGGCATCGTCGTCGACGAGGTGACCTACGCCAACGTGACCGAAGGGGCGTCGCGCGAGTTCACCGGCGCGCAGCCGCCCGACACGGTGGCCAACGACGATCCGGCGAAGTGGTGCAACGGCGTCGCCGAGTACGAGACGGGCAACAAGGGCACGCCGGGCGCGGCGAACGACTCCTGCGGCGCGGTGGGGACCAAGTGCGACGACGGCGGGACGACGCGCGACATCGTGTTCCCGACGGTCGGGGACGTCGTCATCAGCGAGATCATGCCCGACCCGACCAAGGTCGCCGACGACGCCGGCGAGTGGTTCGAGCTCACCGTGATCCACGACGTCGACATGAACGGGCTGGAGGTCGGCGCCACGCCGGGGATGCCCAAGACCACGATCGTCGACTCCGCCTGCCGGCGGCGTAGGGCGGGGACGCGACTGGTCTTCGCGCGCAACGACATCGCGGCGATGAACGGCATGCTCCCCGCCGTCGAGGCGACGTTCGGGTTCGGGCTGTCGAACACGGGCGGCTCGCTCTACGTCGGGGCGAAGGGGACGACACTCGATCAGGTGTCGTGGACGTCCGCGCCGGCGGGCGCGTCGATCCAGCTCGATCGCGACAAGATCGACCCCGCGCTGAACGACGACAACGCGAACTGGTGCAACGGCACCCTGCCCTACGGCGCGGGGGACAGGGGGACGCCGGGTGGCCAGAACGACAAGTGCCCGGTGGTCGTGCCGCCCGGGATGTGCCTCGACATGGGCGTCCTGCGGGCGATCCGGTCCCCCGTCGCCGGCGACCTCCTCATCGACGAGCTCCTCCCCGACCTCGACGGCGTCGATACCGACAAGGAGTGGTTCGAGGTCCTGGTGAAGAAGGACGTCGACCTCAACGGCCTGCAGATCGGTGCCACGTTCCCGACGGTGCTGAAGACCTACACCGGCGCGGACTGTCTCAAGGCGGCGAACGGATCGTTCCTTTTGTTCCTCCACAACGACGGCAGCGGGACGAACCCGCTCGGCGGGCTTCCGCGCGTCGACTATCGCTTCGCGTTCGATCTCGTGAACTCGAACCGCGGCATCTTCCTCGCCGTCGGCGGGACGCTGATCGACTCGGTCACCTACACGACGGTTCCGACGGGCGCGTCGCGCGTGCTGAAGACGTCCAAGGCCGCGCTCGCCGATCCGACGACGAACGACAACGTGAACGACGACGCGGTGTGGTGCACGTCGACGGTGGTCTACGACGCGCCGCTCGCGGACAAGGGGACGCCGGGCGCGGCGGATCCGAATTGCCCATGAGCCGAGCCTCGTGCCTTGTTCTGCTCCTCGGCGCCTGCGGGTCGCCGTCGGATCGGTGCGGCCCGAGCCAGGGCATGGTCAAGTCGGTCATCGACGGGGACACGATCATCCTCGAGGACGACACACGCGTCCGCTACATCCTCGTCGACACGAACGAGATCACGAACGGTCACAACGATTGCTACGGCCAGGAGGCGAAGCAGTACAACGCCTTGCTCGTGGAGGGACGGGTGGTCGATCTGGCGTACGACACGGAGTGCACCGATCGATTCGGGCGCGCGCTCGCCTACGTCTCGATCCAGGGGCGCGAGGTGAACCGACTGCTCGTCGAGCGCGGCTACGGCTGCGTGCTCTACATCCCGCCCGACGGCATGGCGAAGGTCGCCGACTACCGGGCGGCCGAGGCGGAGGCGCGCGCCGCCATGCGCGGGATGTGGGGCGCGTGCCCGGTGGTGGCATGCGCTCACTAAAAGGCCTGGCCCTGTGCCTGTCGCTGTGCGCCGCCTCCGCCGGCGCGGTCGAGTACGAGGCGCGCATCCAGATCGAGGACGAGGACGACCTCTACGAGCTCCTCGCCACCGAGGACATCACGCAGCAGACGTTCGACACGCTCGTCGAGCTCCTGCGCGACAAGGTCGATCTCTGCACCGACGGCACCGACGAGCTCTACTCGCTGCCCAACCTCAACTACGACGACGTGGCCGCGATCCTCGCCTACCGCAAGGAGGCGGGGTCCATCCCCGACCCGCAGGCGCTCGTGGCCGCCGGCGTCATCGACGACTGGAAAGTGGACGGCATCTCGCCGTTTCTCCTCCCCTGCGGGACGGCGTCGGGGGCGCCGGAGGTGACCGGGATGGCGCGCCTGGCGACGATGTACACCGGCGCCGACGGCCGCCTGCCCGCGAGCCTGATCGAGGCGCGCGCGGCGACGATGCGGCACTTCTCCGCCGACGCGATCGTCCTGCTCACGCGCAACCGCCTGGGGGACGTGCGCTACGACCCGGTGCGCAACGCGCTGACCGCCGAGCCGCCGGGGAACCGCGTGATCCTCCCCAAGATCTACTTGCAGTACGACGACTCCGACTACCGCCTGATCCTGGGCACGTTCCGCGCCGGGTTCGGCCAGCGCCTCACGTTCGACACCACGCGCGAGTACACGCCGAACGGCATCCGCGGGGACGACATCCTCTACCGCGCGTCGGCGACGGTGCGCGGCTGCGTCGAGTCCACCGGCGAGCTCGGCGCCACGCCGTGTCCCGACAGCGCCCAGACGTACGTCACCCCCGACTTCAAGTACCCGGAGCGGCTCACCGGCGCGGCGCTGGGCGCGAAGCGGCTGGCGCTGGGCGACGGCTGGCTGCAGGCCTACGCGTTCGGCTCGTACCAGATCCACTCGATCTACCAGTACGAGATCTACAACCGGCGCACCTGCACCGATCCGCGCAACGACGCCGACCCGGGGTGCGCCGCGCCGCCGGTCTACCGCACCCAGGACGACCCGCTGCAGCAGGCGCCGGCGTTCGCGTTCGAGACGCTGCCGTCGATGTGGGCCGAGCCCCTCGGCGGCGGCAACGTCAGCTATTTCTGGAACCGGCGCGGCCACGTCGGCGTGACCGGCTACGGCGCCAAGCCGACATGGCTCGTCGACGGCATGGACCTCGACTTCCAGGAGTGGTCGCGCTTCCCCTACGGCGGGGCGTACGGCGCGGTGGGCGCCGACGCTGCCTACGGGTTCGACATGTTCGACGTCTCGCTAGAGCTGGCGCGCAGCTTCGACGGGACGGCCGACGGGGGCGGCTTCGGCGGGATCTCCCGCAACACCGTCACCTTCGACAAGCAGGAGCTCGAGCTGTCGCTCCGCTTCTACGACGAGCGGTTCAAGAATCCCTACTCGCGCGCGCTGTCCGATCCCGACGAGGTGGACGGGGTGCCCGGGCGGGACGAGGCGGGCGGGCGCATCCGCTACGCGGGCGTGTTCGACCGCCGGCTGAAGCTGCGCGGGTTCGTCGATTTCCACGTCCAGCCGTCGACGGGGACGCCCAAGCTGCGCATCCGCGCGCGCGCCGACTACGACGTGACCGACCGCGTCGACGTGGGCGCGTGGGCGGAGTGGAACGACAAGGACATCGGCCGGGGCGCCACCGCCACCGGCCTGGCCTGCTACGACTCCCCGTTCATGAACACGCCCGAAGGCGCGCCGGTGCCGTGCACCGGGCAGCGCATCAAGGGCGCCGTGCGCCTGGGCTACGAGCCGGTGCGCAAGATGCGCTTCGAGCTCCAGGGCCAGATCGCAACGCTCGACGATCCGATGTACGCCGACACCATGCGCCGTGACGCGTCGGTGTGGTTGAGATGGCAGTGGTGGGCGACGAACGAGCTGCGCCTGCAGGCGCGGGCGCGCTACGCCAACCAGGCGCTCGACACCTCGAGCTATCTCGAGGACACGGTCTGGGCGTACCTCGATGTGATCTACCGCATCCCCAGGTCGCTGCGCCTGCGGGCGCGCTACGACATCATCTCGTACGTCGACAACCGCGCGTCCACGATGGTGCGTCATCCGAACCCGGAGCACTGGCTGCGCCTCGAGGTCCAGGGGAATTTCTAGCGACAGCAGTCGACCGTGTCGCGCACCGTCGCGTGGAACGTTCGGCGCGGGATCGGCCCGAGATGCCGGGCGAGCCGCGCCTCGCTGAAGCGCCACGTCTGGGCGTACTTCTCCTTGCGCGGCAGCTCGTCGTCGCCGATCGCGTCGAGCGGCCGGTGGACGATCTCGCTTCGGCTGCCGGTCAACCGGATGAGCTCGACGTAGAGATCGTGCCAGGTGAAGTGACCGGTCAGCGCGTTGAGCGGGCGGCCCGCCGGCCGCTCCACGCACTCGGCGACGATCGTCGCCAGGTCGCGGACGTCGATCCACACGTCGCGATACTGTCTCCACTCGGCCGCGTCGGCGCCGGGCAGGACGATCGGCCGGTGATCGTCGAGGCGCCTGGGGACGAGCCGCTTGCGCGCCGTCGGGTGCGGCCCCCAGATGTAGGGCGCGCGCAGCGCGACGTGGTCGCGCCGGCCGGCTTCGGCGGCCGCCTCCGCGAGGAGCCGCTCGCAGACGATCTTGCCGCGAGCGTAGTCGTTGTAGGTCTCGCACAGGGGCGTCTCCTCGACGATCGGATCCGCCTGGGCGAAGCCGTACACGTCGAGGCTGCTGACGAACACGAACGGCCCGGTCCGCCACGAGCCGAGCAGCGCGCGCATCGCCGCGATGTCGATGGAGCTGTCGCCGTACGCGCACGCGGCGTGGACGATCCCGCTGGCTCCGCGCGCGGCCCGCGCCAGGCTGTCGGGGTCGCGCAGGTCGCCCAGGGCCACCTCGGCGCCGGCGGCGCACGCCCGGGCGGACGTTTCGCTGCGGCAGAGGACGCGCACGGCGCGGCCTCGGCGGAGCAGCTCCGCGACGACGAACTGGCCGGTCAACCCGGTCGCCCCGGTGACGAGAATCATGTCAGCCTCGCGCGATTAGGGCGGACCCGACGACGGCGAGCGCGAGCCCGGCGGCGCGCGAACCGGTCAGGGGCTCGCCGAATGCGAGGATTCCGACCACGACGAGGGTGGCGGTGACCGCGGCGCTCGCGATCACCGACGCGCTCGCGAGGGGCCAGCCCGAGCGGTAGATGAAGAAGAAGCCGGCCTCGATGCCGAACGCGGCCAGGCCCAGCAGCAGCCCGGCGGCGCGCTCGCGCCCGGCGGGCCACGGCGCCGCGTCGCGGCTGGCGAGCGCGAGCACGAGCGTCAGCGCGAACGCCGAGCCGTAGGCCACGGCGAGCATCGGCCACGGCCGCGCCGCGCCCGACGCCTTCTGGGCGACGTGGTAGACGATGCCGGAGACGATGACGATCGCGAGCGGGAACGCGGCGGGCATGGCGGTAACGTGGCCATCGGCGACCGATGCGTCCATTGCAATGTTTGGATAGAACGATGCATGGAGCGTATGATGGTCGCCTTGCCGCCCCTGTCCCAGGACCAGCTGCAGGCGTTCGCCGCGGTAGCCCGCGCCGGCAGCTTCACCCGCGCCGCCGCGGGGCTCCACCTGAGCCAGCCGGCGCTGTCGCGCCGCATCACCGGTCTCGAGGAAGAGCTCGAGACCCTGCTGTTCGTCCGCGGCCGCGCCGGCGCGGCGCTCACCGACGCCGGGCGCCGGCTCCTCGATTTCGTCGAGGCGCAGCGCGCGCTCGAGGAAGAGCTGCTCGGCGATCTCGCGCCCTCGCCCGCGTCCTACCGCGGGGTGGTGCGGATCGCCGGGTTGTCGTCGCTGGTCCCGCCGGTGGTCCTGCCCGCGCTCGCGCCCTTCCTGCGCGCGCATCCCGCGGTGCAGATCGAGATCCATCGCGAGGTCGACGGGCGGGTCGTCGAGGCTCTGGCGGCGGGTCGGGTCGATTTCGGGATCTCGCAGCATCCGTCGGACGTGCCGCGCCTCGTCGATGTGCCGCTCGGCGTCGAGGAATTCGTCATGGTCGAGAGCCGAGCCCACGAGTGCCGCCGCGACGTCTTCCTGGACGTCAGCCCGAGCGACACCACGACCGAGCTGTTCTTCGCGTCCCAGCCGGCGCGCCTGCGGCCGCGCGGGCGGTGGACGCGCTCGTTCATGCACGACGAGCCGGGCATCCTGCTCGGCGTCGAGCTCGGGCTCGGCCGGGCGGTCAAGCCGCGGCACACGGTGCCGCGCGGCGCCGCGGTGCGCGTGGATCCCAGCTTCGTTCCGGTCGCCAAGCCGGTGTTCCTGCAGTATCGCCGGCAGCGCTACTACGGCCGCCTGCACCAGGCGATCGCCGCCTTGCTCGAAACGGCCGTGCGCGGGCACCTCGCGCGGCGGTCGGGCTCCTAGACGTCGATCGACAGCCCCAGCCTCGCCCGCGCCGCCAGATGCTCGGGCCCCGTCGCCCAATCGCACAGCTCGTCCACCGCCGCCGCCGGGCTGGACTCGCGCACGACCTTCGCCGCGACCGCCGGATCCCCGCACAGCAGCATGCCGACCCGATCGGCGGAGCGCGCCAGGGAGCGCGCCCAGCGCGACAGGTTGATGCTCGTCCGCCCCTCGGTGACGCGCGCGACGACCTCGCGCAGGCGCCCCCGGTCCTCGTCGGGGAGCGACGCGAGCGCGCGCGCGGCCTGGCCGACGCGCCCGCCCGTTCCCGACGCCGCGTGCGCGTCGCCGAGCACGATCGCCGCGGTGAACAGCTCCTTGAGCACGCTCGTGGGCCGCGAGCCGCCGAGCGCCCGCCCCGGCCACAGGTACGTCATCGCCCGACCGATGCGGAACGCGAGCTCCACCTTGTCCGTCGCGGACATCGCCTCCGGGCCGAGGAGCAGCACGGGCTCGGGGGTGGCCCCCAGATGGGCCTGAGGGCCGAAATCGGCGCGCACCGCCACGCGGGCGCGCGGCACGCCCAGCATCCGCGCCACGTAGTCGCGCACCTTGGCGACCGGCGCCGGCAGCGCGTCGTCGGCCACGAAGTCCCCCTCGGCGATGCCGAGGTCGGCCGGCGCCAGCGGGGCCCAGCGCTCCGCGGCCTTGGCGACGATCGCGAACACCAGGCCGAGATCGCCCTCGTCCTCGCGGTAGCGCAGCTGGCGCCACAGATCCCCGTCGAGCAGCCGCTGGGCGCGCACGAGGAAGCGCGGGTGGAAGCGGCGGTACAGCACCGACGCCTCGTCGTGGACGAGCCCGCGCGCCTCCAGGCAGGCGGCGATGACGAACGCCGCGTCGTGCTGATCGCACGACAGCGCCGCGCGCAGGAGCTCGACGCCCGCCTCGTGACTCTGCGGATCCAGGCGCCAGCGCGCCCGCAGTGCCTCGGCGAGCTCCGGCCAGCGCGCGGGGTCGCCCGCGGCCAGCGCCGCCAGCGCGTCGAGGATCGCCGGGTCGGCCGGCGCCAGTCGCTGCGCGCAGCGGTAGGCCGTGCGCGCCGCGTCCTTGTCGTCGAGCTGCTGGGCGTAGACCTCGGCCAGCGAGAGCCACAGGCGCAGCGCCAGCGTCGGGTTGCCCGCCTGCAGCCGGTGCAGGAGCTGCCGGTAGCGCCGCTCGAGCAGCGCCCACTCGCCGCGGCGCGCGCGCACCTGTTCCAGCGCGGGCAGCGCGTCCAGCCGCGGCGGCTCCGCGTCGAGCGCCTTCTCCAGGTGATCCGCCGCCGCCGCGTAGTGCGACGGCGAGCGCGCCAGGATGCGCCCCGCGTACTCGTGGGCGGGCGGGTGATCGGGATCGATCGTCATGGCCTGCGTCAGGTGATGCTCGGTCTTGCCGCCGTCGCGCCAGTCGCGCGGGTCGACCAGGTGCAGCGCCCACCCCAGGCCGGCCTGGTAGTCGGCGACGTCGGGCGACAGTGCGACCGCGCGGGCGAAGCGCTCCGCCGCGCCGGCGACGAGGTTCGCCCCGAGCCGCCGCTCCCCTTCGCGGAACAGCAGCTCCGACTCCATCGGCACCGACGGTCCCTCGCGTCGCGCGGTCAGCTCGCTGTCGTAGTCGGCGCGGCGCTCGGCGTCGGCGAGCGCCTCGACGGCGGCGCGATACGCCGAGTGGACCTCCTCGAGCTTGGCGTAGTCGCGGCCGATGTCGTGCTCGGCGTACTCCTCCAGCGAGAACGCGTCCATGCGCTGGCGGAAGCGCGCCTCGATCGCCGCGGCGTCGGCGTCGCGCGGCACGTCGAGCACGGCGTACCAGTCCTTGCCCTGGATACGCAGATACTCGGCGAGGAGCGCCTCGCGCAGCCCGCGCGATTGCTCGGAGCCGGTCGGCGTCGTCTCGCCCGCGCCGAACGTGCCCTCCTCGATGACGCTGGAATCGGTGGGCGCGAGCGGCTCCACCACGTTCCCGTCGAGGGCGTCGTCGCGCGCGGGCCCGGTCGGCAGGGGCTGGATGATCGAGATCTCCTCGCCGAACAGCGCGTCGTAGAGGTTGGCGTCGGGCGGCGGGGCGACCTCCGCCAGCCCGCCGCGCAGGATCGGCTCGGCCGCCTCGCCGAGCGCCACCTGACCCTGCGGCATCGCCGCGGTGGGCAGGCGGAACGGCGCGGACAGCTCACGCAGGCTCATCGGATCTTCGGTCGTCGCCGGGGGCGGCGCGTCGGAGCGCGCGGCCGGCCCCACGCCCTCGATGCAGCCGGTGATGAGCAGCGCCTCGATGGCGGGGATGATGAGCGCGGGCTCGAACCGCCCCATGAACAGCTCGTCGATGCCGGGCTCCCCGTCGATGGCATCGGCCAGCGACGAGCCGACGTAGCGCGCGACCGCGTCGCGCAGCTTCACCCCGCGCGGCGTGAAACGGATCCGCCGCCCCGTGAGCGGCGCGATCGTCTTGGCGGCGTGCTCGATCGCGGCGGTGCGGCGGAGCCCCAGGAACACCACTGCCGGCGGGTCGAGCGCGTTGCCCTTGGCGCGATCGCTGAAATCGCGCTGGGGGCGGAACGTCCACGATCCGTCGGGCCAGCGCAGCGCGCCGGTGATGCGGAAGCGCGCCTGCGACGTCAGGTGCTTGACCAGGTCGGCCGGGCTGAGGACGTCGTGCTCGATGAGCGCCTCACCCAGCTTCTCCCCCTCGTCGTGGGCCCGCTCCAGCGCCCGCTGGTGCTGCGCCTCGGTGATGATCCCGCGCGACACGAGAAAATGCCCAAGCATCTCGTGCCGCTGGTTGGACGACACCGCGACGGGGTGGCCGAGCGCGAGATCGATGCGCTTCTCGATCCGCCCCCGGCGGATGTGGAGCACTCCGGTGGCGCGCTCCTCGTAAAGATCGAGCAGGAGGCGCGCGAGCGGCGCCGCGTCGAAGCCCCCCTCGCGCGGCGCCGGCGGCGGCGCCTCGTCGGGCGCGTCGGCCTCGATGGTGACGCTCTCCACGACGCCGTAGCCCGACGCGGTGAGCTGGCGGTCGAGCGCCGACATCATGTCCTTGATCTGGTAGGGCTTGGTGTAGAAGCTCGCCCCGAACTCGCGGCTGAGCCGGTCGCTGATCCCCGAGTCGCGGTACACGCCGCTCATCACCACCAGGTTCACGTGCGGGTCGCGCTCGCGCACCGCCTTGCAGAAGCGGAAGCCGTCCATCCGCGGCATGAGCAGATCGGTGACGACGAACTCCGGCTTCTCCTCGTCGAACAGGCGGAGCCCCTCCTCGCCGTCGCCCGCCTGCACCACCCGCAGTGCGTACTTCGAGAGGTCCTTGTGGACGATCCGCTCGAGCAGCGCCCGGGTGTGCTTGTCGTCGTCGACGATGAGGATCGTGGGCACGCGCCGCGATCTTACACCACGTGGCAGGAGGCGGTGTGCCCCGGCGAGATCTCCCTCAGCGCGGGCGGGACGGTGAAGCACTCCTTGGGCTTGTCCTTCACCTGGCAGCGGGGGTGAAACGGGCACCCCGGCGGGGGCGCGAGCGGGCTGGGGACGTCGCCGCCGAGGACGATGCGCAGACGCTTTCGCTGGGGATCGGGCACCGGCACCGCCGACAGCAGCGCCTGGGTATACGGATGGAGCGGCTTGGCGTACAGCTCGGCGGCGGGCGCGAGCTCGACGATCTTGCCCAGGTACATGACGGCGACGCGGGTCGACAGGTGCTCCACGACCTTCAGGTCGTGCGAGATGAACAGGTAGGTCAGCTTCTCCGCCCGTTGCAGGGATTGGAGCAGGTTGACGATCTGCGCCTGGATCGACACATCGAGCGCGCTCAGCGGTTCGTCGGCGACGATGAAGCGGGGGCGCACCGCCAGGGCGCGCGCGATGCCGACGCGCTGGCGCTGCCCGCCGGAGAACTCGTGCGGGTAGCGGCGCGCCGCCGAGGCGGGCAGGCCGACGCGATCGAGGAGGGCCGCGACGCGCTCGGCGCGCTGCGCGCCGGCGGCGAGGCGGTGGATGGCGAGCGGCTCCGCCAGCGTCTCCCCCACGGTCATGCGCGGGTTCAGCGACGCGTAGGGATCCTGGAAGATGATCTGCATCTGGCGGCGGATCGGCCGCAGGCGCCGCTGCGACAGCCGGGTGATGTCCGTCCCGTCGAAGACGATGCGTCCCGCCGTCGGCTCGAGCAGGCGCACCAGCGTGCGACCGAGCGTCGACTTGCCGCACCCGGACTCGCCGACCAGGCCGACGGTCTCGCCCTCATCGAGCGACAGGCTCACGCCGTCGACGGCGCGGAGCGTCCCGCGCGCTTCGCGGAAGTGGCGGGCCACGGCGTCGACGGAGACGAGGCTCATGAGACTGGAAACCAGCAGCGGACCTGGCGGTCGCCGTTCGGGTCGCCGTCGTTTGGGTTCGCGGCCGCGAGCGGCGGCTCCTCGGCGCGGCAGCGGTCCTGCACCGACGGGCAGCGGTCCTGGAACTTGCACCCCGCCGGCAGCGCCCCCGGCGGGGGCACCGTGCCGGGGATCTCCTGCAGCCGCTCGCCCCGCTCGCCGAGACGCGGCACCGAACGCAGGAGGCCCGCGGTGTACGGGTGGCGCGGCGCCGCGAACAGCCGCGCGGCCGGCGCGTGCTCGACGATCCGGCCGGCGTACATGACGATGACGTCCTCGCACGTCTCGGCGACGACGCCGAAGTCGTGGGTGATGAGCAGGACCGCCATGCCGAGCTCGGCCTGGAGGCGCGCGAGGAGGTCGAGGATCTGCGCCTGGATCGTGACGTCGAGCGCCGTGGTCGGCTCGTCGGCGATGAGCAGATCGGGGCGGCAGGCGAGCGCCATGGCGATCATCACGCGCTGGCGCATGCCGCCGGAGAGCTGGTGCGGGTACGCGCGCACGCGCGCCTCTGGCGAAGGGATGCCGACGAGGCGGAACATCTCCACCGTGGCCGCGGCCGCGTCGCGCCGCGACTTGCCCTGGTGCAGGCGCACCGCCTCGGCCACCTGTTCGCCGGCCGCGATCACCGGATTCAGGGACGTCATCGGCTCCTGGAAGATCATCGAGATCTTGTTGCCGCGGATCCGGCGCATCTCGCTCTCGGGCAGCGCGAGGAGGTCGCGCCCGCCGTAGCGCACTTCGCCGCCCGCGATGCGTCCAGGCTCGGCGATGAGCCGGAGGATGCTGAGGGCGGTGACCGATTTGCCGCAGCCCGACTCGCCCACCAACCCCACCGTCTTTCCCGGCGGAATCGCAAAGGAAACCCCGTCCACCGCACGGAACGTGGCGAAATTCGTGCGGAATTCGGTCTTGAGGTCTCGCACCTCCAGGAGCGGTGCCACCGCCATTACGCGCCAAACCTTACCATGTGGCGAGATTTCGACGCGGCGCCACCAGTCCGTCACGCAGTTTTGGCTTACTTACGGGTGGCACGAAACTGGCTTTGGTCAGACCACATGAACCGAAAGCTTCTCAGGTCGTGTGTCGTCGGTGCCGGCGCGACGGTGGTGGACCTGGGCGCGCTCTGGCTCATGGTCAACGTCTTCGAGTGGCCGGCGACCGTGGCGAACGTCCCGGCGCTGCTCCTTGGCGTCGTCGCCCAGTTCGTCGGCGCGAAGCTGTTCGCGTTCGAGTGTCGCTCGCCCCACGTCATGCGCCAGGGCGGGCAGTTCCTCCTCGTCGAGGCCGGCGCCCTCGTGCTGAACGCCATCATCTTCCACATCCTCGTCACGGCGACGCCGATCCCCTACCCGGTGGCGCGGCTCGTCGGCTCGTCGGCGGTGTACTTCGGTTACAGCTACCCGCTGTGGCGCCGCATCTTCACGCAAAGGCAGGGAGGCTGACATGGGCATCGTCCTTCCGGTGTTCTGCACCGCCGTGACGCTCGCGTCGGTGATCTCGCTTTATCTGGTGACGCGCCGGCGCGGGGCGGCGGCGTCCGACGCCCCCGCCGTGTCGGTGCTCAAGCCTCTCTGCGGCGCCGACGACGCGCTCGAGCAGAACCTCGAGACATTCTTTCGCCAGCGTTACCCGAGCCACGAGCTCGTGTTCGGCGTCGTCGGCGACGACGCGGCGGCGGCCGTGGTGAGGCGCCTCATGGCGCGCCACCCGGACGTGCGCGCGCGCCTGGTGGTGCACGACGGCCGGCGCGGCCTCAACCCCAAGGTCGCGAACGTGCGCGGCATCCTCGCCGCCGGCGCGCACGACCTCGTGGTCATCAGCGACTCCAACATCGCCGTCGGGCCCGACTATCTCGCGAACATGGTCGCGCACATGGAGGAGGGCGTGGGCGTGGTGACGAGCCTGTTCGCCGGCGTGGGCGAGGAGACGCTCGGCGCGGCGCTCGAGAACCTGCACCTGTGCGGGCCGATCGCCGCGAGCGTGGCCGCGTCGCAGGTGCTCTCGGGACACGCGGTCGTCGTCGGCAAGTCGGTGATGTTCCGCCGGTCGACGTTCGAGGAGCTTGGCGGGATGGAGAGCCTCGCCAGCATCCTGGCCGAGGACTACGTGATGGGGCGGATGTTCGTGGAGGCGGGCTACGAGGTGCGGCTGTGCCCGGACGTCATCGGCAACGTGGTGAAGCAGACCAGCGTCACGCGGTTCCTCGACCGGCAGATCCGATGGGCGCTCCTGCGCTGCCGGCTCAAGCCGCTGCTCTACCCGTTCGAGCCGCTGATCTCGCCGCTGGCGGTGGCGCTCCTCGCGCTCGCCCTCGGCGCCGGCGGGCCGTGGCCGCTGTGCTGGGCGGCCGGCCTGACGCTCCTCCGCGACGCGGCGTGCTGGATCCGCCTGCGCGGCGCGGCCGGGCTGGCCTCCGCGGCGCCGCTCGGGCTCGTCAAGGACGCGCTCATCCTCGCCGCCTGGGCGGTCGCGCCGTTCCGGCGCAGCGTGTCGTGGCGCGGCACCCGTCTGCGCGTGTCGGCGGGGACGCGCCTCTACCTCCGCTGACACACCGGCAGCCCCGCCGGCGGGGTGAAGTGGAACTTCGCCGCGGGGATCGCCGCGCCCACCGACTGGTCCTTCCACAGGATGCGCACGGTGTCGCCCTCCTGCTCGAACAGCGACGCGCCGGGCAGGCGAACGCCGCCCACGTCGTGGAAGTCCTTGTGCTGGAGGGTCCACGCGACCTTGCCGTCGGGGCCTTTGAGCTCCGCCGCGAGGACGTCCCAGCGCCTGTCGGTACCGTCGAGCTCGATCTGTTCCGTCCACCCGTCCTTGGCGAGGCTGAGGACCTCGCGGCCGCCGTCGTCCTTCCACGCCAGCGTCGCCGTGCCGTCGAGGACCGGCGCTGATCCGAGCAGCACCGCGACCACCTGGTCCGGCTCGAGCGGGATGCGGATCAGGCTGGCGACGCTGTTGGGCGTGGCCGGGCCGCACTCGCCGCAGTTCGCGTTGACGTCCATGAAGCAGTAGGTCTTGCCGTCGGAGGCGAGATCGGCCGCGGTGGACTCGTTGGGGCTCATCGCTTGAAAGCGCAGCTTCCCGCCCCACGCGGCCAGCATGTAGACCTTGAGGTTGACCCGGTCCTTGCCGAGTCGAAAATCGCTGCGCGTCTCCGCGGTGAGGCTGGCGACGCGCTGGCGCACGCCCTTGACGAAGCGCGCGACCTCGGCGGCGTCCGGCGGCGGGTAGGGGCGCTCCACCCGGTGCGAGGGGCAGGCGGCGAGGAGCAGGAGGGCGAGGGCGCGCATGGTGCGTGCATAGCACACCGATCGTCCCCAATCAGTGAGACGATGGGCGGGCATGGAGCGGATGGCGACCTGCCCGCGCTGCGGGAACCCGGTTCGGCTGACCAAGGACGAGCTCATCCAGAAGCGCGGCACCTGCCTCATCTGCGACGAGACGTTCGATGTCGGCATCGCCGACCTGCGCCAGGGCGACGCGCCCTACCGCGCGCCGCCGGCCGCGATTGTCGCCCGCCGCACGGCGCTCGTGCTTCCGGGCGTGCGCGAGGACGTCGACCGGCGGCGGATCGAGCTCCGAACCCAGCACGCCGGCTTGGGCGGCTTGTTCAGCGGGCTCACGCTGCTGCCGATCCTGTTCCTCGCGACCATGGCGGCCCGGCCGGGCCACTTCTCGTCGTTCGCGCTGCTGCTGCCGTTCTTCGTCTTCTTCGTCTTCTGGGGGCGATGGGGGCACCGCCTGCTAGGCGGGCGCGACGCGCTCCAGGTCGGCGACGGGCGGCTGACGGTGACGCGGGGCTTCTTCGCCTTGGGGCGGATACGCTCGTTTCCGCTGGCGGACGTGCGCGACGTCTACGTCACCGAGCGCAACGATTCGATGGCGCGCCATCGGGGCGAGCGCTTCCTCCGGATCATCATGGCCGACGGGACCGTCGTGAAAGTGGGCGACAGCCTCGGGCTCGACGAGCACACGCTGATGCGGGTGAAGGAGTGGCTGCAGGATCGGATCAAGGAGCCGCAGCGCGCGCTGCCGCCGGTCACGTCCGGCGGCGAATGAGCGTCCCCAGCATCGCCAGCACCAGCCACGGGCTCCCGTCCCATGTGCCGGAGGTGCCGCACGGGCGGCCGCCGTACTCGTCGCGCTTCGCCGTCTTGTCGATCTTCTGGTCCTCGCCCCACGTCGCCACGCCGTGCAGGGACGCCGGCGCGGCCGGCGGCTGCGGGGCTTCCGTCGCGGCGACGGCGGGCGCCGCCGCCAGGGCGAACACGAGAAACACGACCTTGCGCATGGTCCCTCCTGCTATCCGGCGAAGCACTTGGCCAGGGACGCGTCGTCCTGGGCCTCCTTCACGCACGCCGCGTGCCCGGACTTCATCGACGTCCGGCACACGTCGCGCATGTATTGCTTGGTGGCGTTGTCGCCCTTGAGCTTGGCGCGCCAGTCTTCGGTCGCCTTCAGGTGGTCCTTGGACGCGTCGCCGCCGGGCTTGGTGAAGATGTCGATCATGCGGTCGACGACGTCGTTGCACTCGCCCGGCGACAGACCGCCGGAGCAGCCGCACAACAATACGAATAACAACCTCTT
Source organism: Haliangiales bacterium (assembly GCA_035259575.1). Classification (GTDB taxonomy): domain Bacteria; phylum Myxococcota_A; class Polyangia; order Haliangiales; family SHYZ01; genus DATFWE01. Next base: position 18,216 of record DATFWE010000014.1, on the reverse strand, counting down.
CATTGTTGCACCGCTCGTTCGCGACGGCGCGGGGCTCCAAGTCGCTCGGTTGCGCCTCCCTCCAGGGTCGCCTGGAACCGCGCCGTCGCTCTCTCGCTCACGGCCCCCTCGCCTCCAGCGTGCGCACGCGCTCCTCGAGCCGGAGTCGCACGCGCGCGTCGGGGTCGAGGGCCAGCGCCTCGCGGAACTTCTCGGCGGCGCGCCGCGCCTCGCCGCGCCGGAGGTACAGCTCGCCCAGGTGGAAGAGGATCTCCGGCTCGAACGGGGCGAGGCGGTCGGCGCGCTCGAGCAGGTCCGCGGCGGCGGCGAGATCCCCGCGCTGGAACAGCAGCCAGCCGTAGCTGTCCAGGACCGTGCCGTCGTCGGGGACGAGCTGGAGCGCCCGGCGGAGCAACCGTTCCGACGCGTCGAGGCGCACGCCGCGGTCGGCGTAGCTCATGCCGATGTAGTTCAGGGCGAGGACGTTGTCGGCGTCGCGATCGAGCACCCGCCGCATGATGTCCACCGCGCCGTCCGGATCGCCGGCGTGCTCGGCGAGGCGCGCGCGGGCGAACGCGACCGATTCGTCGGCGGGCGCCTCGCGCAGGGCGGCGTCGAGGACGTCGCGCGCCCGCGCCACCGCGCCCAGACGCTCGAGGATCTCCGCCTGCGCCACCGCCAGCTTGCGCCGGCCGAGCTGGCTCCGCTCGAGCCGCGCCGCCTCTTCGACGAGCGCCAGCCCGTCGGCGGGGGCGCCGGCGCGCGCGAGGATCTCGCCGGCCAGCGCGCGCGCGTCGGCGAACGCCTCCGTCTCCGGGAGAACGTCGCGGCACACCTGCACCGCCTCTTGGGTGCGCCCCAGCCGCGCCAACGCCTGCGCGCGGATGAGCGCGCCGCCGGGAAGCGCGGCGGCGATCGACAGCGCCTCCGCCGGGCGGTGGAGCTGCAGGAAGAAATGCGCGACGCGCATGCGCACGCGCGCGTCGCGCCCCTCGCCGTCCATGTTGTGGAGCAGCTCGAGCGCGGCGTCGCGGCGCCCCGCCTCGAGGAGCACGTGGTAGAGGCGCTCGCCCACGTACGGGCTGTCGCCCGATCGCTGGTACGCGATGCGCAGGATCTCCTCGGCGCGGGACGTCTCGCCCTTCTGGCGCGCGACCTCCGCCCACACGAGCTGCGCGTCGATGTGATCGGGATCGATCGCGACCGCCCGCCCGAGCTCGTCGCTCGCCTCGTCGAGGAGACGCAGCCCGGCCAGCGCCTGCCCCAGGCGGAAATGTCCCTCGGCCGACGCGGGCAGCGACGCGACCATCCGGCGGTAGATGGCCACCGCGTCGGTGGCGCGCCGCAGGCGGCGGTAGATCGATGCGAGCGCGAGGTGCGAGCCCTCGTTCGTCGCGTCCAGCGCGACGGCGCGCTCCAGCGCCTGGGCGCCGCCGACGAGGTCCCCCTGGTGCGCGCGGATGCGCCCGAGCAGCGCCCAGCCGCGCGGCTCGTCCGGCCACCCGGCGACGACCGTCTCGGCCTCGGCGAGGGCGAGGGCCGGGCGCCCCGCCTGCAGCAGCGCGTCGGCGGCGGCGATGCGGGGCTCGGCCGATCCGCCCGCCGCGACGGCCGCGCGCTGGAACGCCGTCACCGCCCGGTGCGCCTCCCCCTCCTCGAGGAGGATCTTCCCCTCGAGGTAGCGGGCGTAGGCCTCCGGCGGCGTGTCGCTCGGCCCCGCCGCCGATGCGCAGGCGGCGAGCGCCAGGGCGGCCCAGGCCGGAAGCTTCACCCTTCCAGCATACTACAAGGGCACGCCAGGGTCATCGCACCGCCCCCGACCGGCTCGGAAACAATCGATCTCGGAGCCGGAGCATGGGCTGCTCGACGATCTTGCTCATGACGATACCGGCGACGACCGCAGCGACGACCGACAACGTCGCCTGCGACAGCCACTCGAGCGCCGGGTAATGGCGGAGGTAGCCGTGCTGGAACAGCTTGGTGACGGGCGTGATGCCGAGGTCGAGATGCCAAAGGTAGATGGGGTAGCTGAAAAATCCCACGGCGCCGAGGAGGCGGGCGACGGGCGTCTCGAAGAGCCGCCGCAGCCAGCCGTCGCGCGGCGCGTGCGCGCAGGCGACGACGATCGCGCCGTAGCCGAGATAGAGCATGGTGAAGCCTATTGTGTAGACGAAAGGCGACGTCTCGAGCTCGAGAAAACCCATGGGCGCGACGAGCGCAATGCCGACGGCGAGGAGCGGCAGGGATCGCGCGCCGACGCGGCGGAGGATGGGGCTATCGAAGTGGTGGAGGTAACCGAGGAATACGCCGAAAAACAGACCGTCGACCCGGAGGTGCGTGGGGAACACATGCACGCCGGGGGAGTACGGGTGGTCGAAGAGCGACAGGCGCAGCGCGAGACAGACCGCGGCGACGATCGCAGCGACGACCGGAATGAACCGCAGGGGCCGCTCGCGCGGGCCGACGCGGAGGGCGATGCCGACGGCAATGGGGACCACGAGATAGAAGTGCTCCTCGATGGCGAGGCTCCACGTGTGTCGCGGGTTGGGGAAGTAGTTTTGCAGGTGAAAGATCCCGGGGAGCACGCGCGCGAGCGCCGCCCGGAAGTCGCCGTGCGCGTCGACGAGGGCGTACTTCAGGAAATAACAGGCGAGAAACACGTAATACGACGGCCAGATCTTGAACCCCCGGCGGAAAAGGAACCTGCGCACGTCGACCCGATCGTGGGTGCGCAGCTCCTTGAACAGGAGGCCGCCGACGAGAAAGCCGCTGAGGACGAAGAACAGATCGACCCCCGTCCAGCCGATGCGGCGCCAGACCAGCGCGATCGGAGTCACCCAGCTGTCTCCGCCGGACGCGGCCTGCACGTGCCGGCCGATGACGAGGAGGATCGCCACCGCGCGGAGGACGTCGAGCTCGACCGCACGACGCGCCCGTGCGGCCGCCGTGCTGCGCGGCGGCGAGGACGAAGGTTCGACGGTCGGCTCCACGCGACACGAGGCTAACCCGGAACGCGTGCGCGCGTCAGGCGAAGATCGCGCGGGCGGCGCGCCGCGGAAGCGGCCGCCGCGCCGCCGACGTTTGCCGCCCGCTGCGTACGCGATATAGTCCCCGCCGTGCCGGGCACGGGCGAGCGGTGCAAACAATGAGCGGCGACGACACTCCCGTCACCATCCTCATGCCGATCTACGACGACTGGGAATCGGCGTTCGTGCTCGTCGGCCGCATCGTCCGCGCGCTCGCCGCGACGTCGTTCAAGCCGACGTTCCTCCTCGTCGATGACGGATCGTCGATCGCGCCGCCCCACGCCCTCCCCCAGGTCGCCGGCGGGGCGACCGTCGACGTCCTCCATCTGCGACGGAACCTCGGCCACCAGCGGGCGATCGCCATCGGCCTCGCCTACGTGCAGCAGAACCAACCCAGCCCCGCGACGATCGTCATGGACGGCGACGGCGAGGACACCGCGGAGGGCGTGGTCGCGTTGCTGCGTCGCTTCGTCGAGCTCGGCGGCCGACAGGCGGTGTTCGCCGTGCGCGGGCGGCGCACCGAGGGGCTGATGTTCCGCGCGTTCTACGTGCTCTACCGCAACCTCTACCGCTTCCTGACCGGCAGGAGCGTGCGCGAGGGCAACTTCAGCGTCCTGTCGTTCGGCCATCTCGACCAGCTCGTCGCGGTCTCGGAGCTGTGGAATCACTACGCCGCCGCGGTGTTCAAGGCGCGCTTGCCGATCGACCGCATCGCCATCGACCGCGGGATGCGCATCGCCGGCCGATCGCGGATGAGCCTGCTGTCTCTCATCGCGCACGGCCTGAGCGCCATCTCGGTGTTTGCGGACGTCGTCGGCCTGCGCCTGCTCATCGCCACGTGCATTCTCGCCGTGCTCACCGTCGGCGTTGTGATCGCCGTCGTCGTCATCCGCTTCGCCACGTCGCTCGCCATTCCCGGCTGGGCGACCAACGCGACGGGCCTTCTCCTGCTCCTCCTCACGCAGGCCGCGCTCCTGTCGCTGGTGTTCGTGTTCATGGTGCTGCAATCGCGCAACACATCGTCGTTCATTCCACTCCGCGACTACGTCTATTTCGTCTCCCGCCGCGAGCGCATCGCCCCTGGCGTCGATGGCTGACGATGCCTACATCGGCGCCGAGCTCGATCTGTTCGCCGAGGCCATCGAGTGGAAGCGCTATGTGCGCGCGCTCATCCGTCCGTTCGTCTCCGGCTCGGTGCTCGAGGTCGGCGCCGGCATCGGCGGCACGACGCAGATCCTGCACGACCTCACCGCGGGGGCGTGGACCTGCCTCGAGCCCGACGTCCGCCTCCTCGAGCGGCTGCGCGCGCAGCTCGCGCCGACCCTCGGCGATCGCCTGCGCACGCGCGTCGGCGACCTCCGCGCGGTCGGCGACGAGCGCTTCGACACCATCCTTTACATGGATGTCCTCGAGCACATCGCCGACGACCGCGGCGAGCTTCGGCGCGCGCACGCGCACCTCGCGCCCGGCGGCCGCGTCGTCGTCGTGTCGCCGGCGCACCCGTTCCTCTACTCGCCATTCGACGCGGCCGTCGGCCACCACCGCCGTTACACGCGCGCGTCGCTCGTCGCCGCCGGGCCGCCCGAGCTCGACCTCGTCGCCTGCTTTTACGCCGACTCCGTGGGCCTGCTCGCGTCGGCGATGAACCGGTTTCTCCTCCGGCAGTCGATGCCGACGCGGCGGCAGATCCTCACCTGGGACCGCGTCCTCGTCCGCGGCTCGCGCGTCCTCGACCGGCCGCTCCGCCACAAGCTCGGCAAGAGCGTCGTCGGCGTGTGGCGCCGGGGAGCATGATGCGCGCGCTCGTCGCCGAGGTCGCGTGGCCGCGGCGCGCGCCGGCGCGCATCGTCCTGGCGATCGTCCTGCTCAAGCCGATCCTCATGTTCGCCGTGCCGCGGCTTGCGCTGGACGAGCCGCCGGAGGTCACGGCCATCTACCGGTCGAGCGGCGACATCCAGTACTACGAGCTCGTCGGCCCGCTCGCGCGGGGCGTCGTCGGCGAATCGCAGATCTTCGAGCGCGCGGGCGAGGGGGTGTCGCCGTTTCCGGTCGCGGGCGTCGGCCTTCACGTCGTCGGCCTGGCGGCGCTCGGGCCGTGGGGCCTCATGGTCGCCGACGCGGTCATCACGTACCTGTTCTTCGTCGGCGCCGCGCTCCTGTTTCGCGTGTGCGGCCTGTCGGAGCGCGCCGCGCCCCTGCTCGCCGGCGCCATCGGCTCGATGCTGGTCATCGTCCTGGCCCCGCTCGCGAGCCTCCTCGGCCTCGAGCAGGATCTCTACTGGTGGGACCGCTTCCCGCGTCCGTTCGTGACGATGACGTACCTCATATGGGCGCTGGCTCTCATCGCCTCGCTGTGGTTCCGGCGGGATGAACGCCGCGGCGCGGGTTTTTTCGTCGCCGCGGGGCTGGTCCTCGCGCTCGTCGTCCAGTCGAGCATCTACACCGGGGTCGATGCGCTCGGCATCGCCGTGGTGGCGGTCATGGCCCGCCTCGCGACGGACTCGCCCGCCGAGCGGCGTCGGCTCGTGTCGGGCGTCGTCCTCGCGGGCGCGGCGTTCGCCGCGGCGTGCGTGCCGTTCATCCTCCAGCGTGGCGGCGCCACCCTGGACCTGCTCCGTCGCTGGGGGCTCTACGCCATCGGTCGCGGCGCCGCGCTGGCGACCATCGCCGAGGTTCCGCCCGGCAGCCTCGTCTTCTTCGCCGGCGCCGCGATCGTCTACGCGGCGGCCATGCGGCGCGCGGGTCGGCCGCCCGTCCTCCTCTGGCCGCTCGGCGCGGCGACGCTGCTGGCGACCATCGCGATGCCGCTGGTCTCGGCGGTGACCGCGCGGGCGATCCAGCCGTTCCATTTCACCGAGGAGCTCAAGCACATCGCGTTCACCGGCGGAACCATCCTGCTCGTCGCCGCCGGGTCGACGCTCTCCTGGCGCCGCCCGCTCGCGAACGTCGTCACCGCCGTCCTCGTCGCGGGCATGGCCGTGGCCGCGGCGGGGCGCGTCGTGCAAAACACCCGGCGCACCGAGCACCCCCGCCGTACGATGTACGACCAGCCGTCCTACCGCGCGCCGCTTGCCGAGCTCGTGCGCGAGCTCGGCGGGCCGCGCTACGCGGGGGCGCGCGTGCTCGCCACTTACGACCACGCGGTGCAGGTCTTCTGGCAGGGCTTCCGCGGCGGCTGGAGCTACCTCCCCGACGGCTTCATCAGCCTCGCGCCCGACGCAGAGCTCGAGACCCGCTACCTTCTGTTCGCGCGTCTCGTCGGCCTGACCGCGGCGGAGCTCGAGAGCTGGCTCGCCGACCGGGCGCAGCTCGTCCACCTCCCCATCGCGAAATACGCGACGAACCACCTCCATACCCCGGCGCCGATCTCCGACTACACGCCCGAGCAGGCGGCGGCGATCCGGCGCCGGAGCTTCGTCACCGGGTTCAACATCGTCTACCCCGCGAGCGAGCTTGCGCGCATCCGCACCCGCTACGCCGCGCTCGACCCGGCGGCCGAGCCGCCGCGCCGCGTCGACATCATCGTCCTCGCGAAGGACGCGATGTGGAACGGGCACGCACCGCCCGCCGACCGCTTCGAGCTCACGTACGAGAACGCGGTGTTCCGCGTCTTCCTGGCGCGCCGATAGCAGGCGACCTTACAAGGGGATATTGCCGTGCTTCCGCGGCGGATTTTCCTGCCGCTTGTTGCGGAGCATGGCGAGCGACCGGATGAGCTTCCCCCGGGTCTGGCGCGGCCGGATGACCTCGTCGATGTAGCCGAGCTCGGCGGCCTTGAACGGATTGGCGAATTTCTCCCGGTACTCCGCCACATAGGCGGCGCGCGCGGCGTCCTTGTCCGCCGCCCGGTCGAGCTCGGACTTGAATACGATGTTGACCGCCGCCTCGGGACCCATGACCGCGATCTCCGCGGTGGGGAACGCGAAGTTCACGTCCGCGCGCACGTGCTTGGACGACATGACGTCGTAGGCGCCGCCGTAGGCCTTGCGCGTGATGACGGTCACCTTCGGCACCGTGGCCTCGACGAACGCGTAGAGCAGCTTGGCGCCGTGCTTGATGATGCCGCCGTATTCCTGGCTCGTGCCGGGGAGGAAGCCGGGGACGTCGACGAACGTGACGAGCGGGACGTTGAAGCAGTCGCAGAAGCGGACGAAGCGCGCCGCCTTCACCGACGCGTCGATGTCGAGCACGCCCGCGAGGAACGCGGGCTGGTTGGCGACGATCCCGACGGTGCGGCCGTCGAGGCGCGCGAACCCGATGACGATGTTGAGCGCCAGCTCGGGCTGGATCTCGAGGAAGTGCCCCTCGTCGACCACGGCGCGGATGAGGTCCTTGATGTCGTAGGACTTCATGGGGTCGCGGGGCACGAGGTCGTCGAGCTTGGGCTCCTCGCGGTCGACAGGGTCCCGGTTCGCGCGCACCGGCGGATCCTCCATGTTGTTGGAGGGGAGGAACGACAGGAGCTCGCGCACGGCGCCGAGGCAGCTCGGCTCGTCGTGCGCGGCGAGGTGCGCGACGCCCGACCGCGTGGCGTGCGTGTGCGCCCCGCCCAGCGCCTCCTTGGTCACCTCCTCGTGCGTCACCGCCTTGATGACGTCGGGGCCGGTGATGAACATATAGCTCGTGCCCTCGACCATGAGGATGAAGTCGGTCATCGCCGGCGAGTACACCGCGCCGCCGGCGCACGGCCCCATGATGGCGCTGATCTGCGGCACCACGCCGGAGGCGAGCACGTTGCGCGTGAAGATCTCGGCGTAGCCGGCGAGGGACTCGACGCCCTCCTGGATGCGCGCGCCGCCGGAGTCGTTCAACCCCACGACGGGGGCGCCCACCCGCAGGGCCAGATCCATGATCTTGCAAATCTTTTGCGCGTAGGCCCCGGACAGCGAGCCGCCGAACACCGTGAAGTCCTGCGCGAACACGTAGACGAGTCGCCCGTCGACGTTGCCGTAGCCCACCACCACGCCGTCGCCGAGGATCTTCTGCGTCTCCATCCCGAACTCGTGGCTGCGGTGGGTGACGAACTTATCCATCTCGACGAAGCTGCCGGGGTCGAGGAGGAGGTCGATGCGCTCGCGCGCGGTGAGCTTGCCGGCGGCGTGCTGGCGCTCGATGCGGTCGGCGCCGCCGCCGAGCTCGGCGCGCTGCTCCATCTCCTCGAGGTGGGCCAGCGGATTGTCGGTGTCGGGTGGGTCGGTGGTTCGGTTCACGGCTGCGTCCTCTCACGCACGTAGTCGAGGATACGACGGCGCGCGTCCTCAGGCAGGTCGACGAACGCCACCGCCCGCGGGCGCGCCGCCTCGCCCTCGCGGGCCTCGTCGTCGGGCGCGACCCCCTCGACGACGCCCGTCGCCGACACCGCGGCGCCGTCGTCGGGCAGGGTCAACGTCACCGCCACCGGCCGCCCCGGCTCGAACGGCATGTCGCGCTCGAGCCGCACGCCCTCGACGCCGATCGCGCGCGTCGTGCGCCACACCCGGTCGACGCGCGCGCCCACGTCGAGCGCGCGAATCTCGGCCGCGACGGCGAGCGGTGCGGGTGGGTTCACGACGGGCGAAAGTAACGTTGGGGGGTAGGGGTGTCAACCCAGCTCCTCGACGATCGCGTCGTGGAGCGCGGGTCGCAGATCGCGGATGCGCTCGTCGGCGCGCGTCGGGCACACGCGGTTGGTGACGAGCACGACCCAGCGCTCGCGCGCGGGGTCGACGACGACCGAGCAGCCGGTGAAGCCCAACGCGAGCGACCCGTCCTTGGGCCAGCGATCGCCGATGCGCGAGCCGGCGGCCGCCGGGCCGTCCCAGCCGAGGCGCCAGGTCGAGCCGGGCACGCCGCTGGGCGCGAGGGCCTCGCGCACCAGATCGCGCGGGAACGGGCCGCGCCCGTGCCACGAGGCGCACGTCGCGCGGGCGAAGCGCGCCAGATCGTCCGCAGTGCAGAACAGCCCGGCGTGACCGCAGATGCCGCCGGCGGCGCGACAGTTCTCGTCGTGCACCTCGCCGCGCACCTCCGTCGGGGCGACGGCGGTCGGGCGTTCGGGCGCGGCCAGGTCCACGAACCTCGACCGATCCATGCCGAGCGGCGCGAAGATGTCGCGGCGCGCCAGCTCGTCGAGGCGCCCGCCGCCGGCGCGCTCGACGAGCTCGCCGAGGATCATGAAGCCGAGGTCGCTGTAGACTGAGCGGGCGCCGGGAGGCGCCTCGAGCGGCTCCGCGGCGGCGAGGCGCGCCAGCGTCTCGCGCGGCGCGCCGGGCGGGATGCACTCGAAGAACGGGCGCCAGGCGGGGAGACCCGAGGCGTGGGCGAGGAGATCGCGGACGCGGATCGCCCGCTTGGGTCCGTCGAGATCCGGGATCCAGTTTGCGGCCGGGGCATCCACGGCGACGCGTCCGGCGTCGACGAGCCGGAGGACCAGCGTGGTGGTGACGACGGCCTTGGTGACCGAGGCGACGTCGTAGAGCGTGTCGCGCGCCACGGGCGGTCCGGCGGGCTCGAGGACGCCGAAGGCGCGCGCGAGCACGTCGGCGCCGCGGTCCCCCACGGCGAGCTGTCCGCCCGGGAACACGCGGCGGGTCACGGCGTCTTCCATCAGCGCGACCGCCCGGTCCAGCACGACTCGAGCGTAGCACCTGCCCGCGGCCTACAGCCTCGCGCACTGCGCGATCTCGGCCACGACGTCGGCGAGGACCTCCGTCCCCCAGCGCAGCCCGTCGACCGGGATGCGCTCGTCGTTGCCGTGGTACAGCTCGGCGAAGCGCAGCCCTTTGGGCAGCTTCACCGGCGAGAACCCGTACCAGCGCGTCCCCAGACGCGCGAACGCCTTGGCGTCGGTGAACCCGGGGATGAGGTAGGGCGCGACGACCGCGTCGGGCTCGCGCTGCGCCAGCACCGACACGATCGCGTCCCAGGCGGGCGAGCGGAACGGGTCGGTGACGATGGGCGGCGCCTCCTTCATCACCTCCAGCTCGACGTCGTCGCCGAGAACCGCGCGGAGCTCGCGGAGGAGATCCTCGGTCGTCTGCCCCGGCAGCGTGCGCCCGTCGATCTCGCACTCCGCCACGCCGGGGATGACGTTGGTCTTGGCGCCGGCGCGGAGCACCGTCGGCGACGCGGTGTTGGCGAGCAGCGCCGCCATCGCGCGCGCGAGCGACTTGTCGGGGAGGAGGCGCAGCAGCGCCGGCGCGACGCGCGGCGAGCCGAGGCGGCGCAGCAGCGGCCGCAGCGGGGCGGGCGCGCGCCCCGCCGCCACGGCGATGAACTCCTCGAACGCGCGCGTGCGGTGGGCGGGCAGGTGGGACGACCCGAGGCGTGCGATCGCCGCGGCGAGCCGCACCACAGCCGAATCCGCGCGCGGCATCGAGCCGTGCCCCGGCGCGCCGCGCACGCGCGCCCGGATCCACGCGTAGCCCTTCTCGGCGACCTGCACGGGGTAGAGCGTCAGTCCGCCGAGATACATCGTGAACCCGCCGACCTCGCCGAGGGCGAACTCGGCGCGCACCAGATCGGGGTGGTGCGCGACGAGCCACGACGCGCCCTCGTCGCTGCCCGCCTCCTCGTCGGCGACGCCGGCGAAGATGATGTCGCGCCGCGGCCGCGCGCCGGCCCGCGCCAGCGCGCCGACGACCGACGCCGACATCGCGGCCATGTTCTTCATGTCCACGGCGCCGCGCCCCCACAGGAATCCGTCGGCGATGTCGCCCGAGAACGGCGGGCGCGACCAGGCCGCGGGATCCGCCTCGACGACGTCGAGGTGCGCGGTGAGGAGGAGCGGCGGCAGCTCGCCGGAGCCGCCCAGCCGCGCGACCACGTTGGCGCGGCCGGGCGCACCGGCGAGAACCTGCGGCTCGAGGCCCGACGCCGCGAGCCAACCGGCGAGCAGCTCCGCCGCCGGCTGCTCTCGCCCGGGCGGATTCGTCGTGTCGAGGCGGATCAGCGACTGGCACAGCCGGACGGCATCGTCGGCGACTCGCGGGTCCATGATCGCGCAGAATAGACTATCCTTTCGCGCGTGCGTCGCCTCGGCGTGATGGTTGCTCTCGCGTGGGCCTCGCTGGCCCACGCCTACGAAGAACGGATCCACCGTCTGCTCGAGGAGCGGGCGCTCCCGGCGGACGTCCTCGATCTGCCGCTCGCGGGCGACGCCGCCTCGGTGCGGACGCTGGTGTGGCGCGCCGGCGCGGAGCACCCCGACCCCGACGTGCGGCGGCGCTTCCTCGCCCGCTGGCCGACGGAATGGGACGACTGGGCGTTCAAGGACTTCCTCGGCCTCACCCCGGAGGCGAAAGTGATCGGGATCGACGTCCTGCCCGCGCCGGCGGCGCGCGTGCGCGACGCGATCGTCCCGGCGGCCTCGCAGCCCGATCAAGATCGGCGCAATCAAAGCAGGTTCGCCCACGACAAGGACCGCACGGTGCGGAAGGACGCGTGGGACCGGCCGCTGCCGGCCGATCCGGCGCAGCTCGACATGGGTCCGCTCACCGGCCTCGCCAGCCAGGCCTACGCCCACTACGGCCTGCCCAAGGTCACGTTCAGCGACGATCCGGCCATCTTGAAGGAGGACCCGCGGCGGTGGGCGTACCCGCCCACGGCGCGGGGATTCGCTCCGGCGTTCGCGCAGATGTTCACCGATCTGGCCCTGGTGGCGGCGGCGCGCGGCGGCGAGCGCGACCCCCTGGCGTGGCTGTTCCTCGGCCACGCGCACCACTACCTCGAGGACGTGTGCAACCAGATCCACACCCTGCAGGCGATCTACGACTTCTTCTACGACGCCAAGATCGAGAGCTACAAGGAGGAGTTCTTCACGCTGGGCGGGCTCCTGCGGTCTCGGCGCGGCTTCGTGTCGATCGGCATCGACATCATCGCCAACCATCACCTCCTGTCGGAAAACCTGTGGTCCAAGCGGGTGTTCGAGGGAAAGCTGCCGGCGGTCGCGACCGCGCTCGACGGCCTGGCGCGCGGGGACGCCGCGCTCGACGAGCGGCTGGCCAAGGTGACCGATCCCGACTTCGCGCGCGCGATGACGGAGATCGTCGTCGACGCGTCGAGCTACGAGGGGGGCGCCGCCTACGCGGCGATCCGCGCGCTCGCCGATAGGCGCCTGTCCCGCGCCGGCGAGAAGTACGAGGACGCCATGGACCCGGACCGGTCGGTGCGCGCCGATCCCGACCCGAGGGCGCTCGCGCGCTACTTCGAGCTCCAGGCGGCTGGGTTCGCGCGCGCGGGGACGGCGTTGCGGCGGCACGTCGCGGCGTTCCGCGCCGCCGTCGGGACGAACGCGGCCGACCGGCTGGTGGCGACGCAGCTCCGGGCGCTGGAGGAGCGCGAGGCGCGCCTCGCCGGCTACACGCCCAAGGCGCCGGAGCGGGCCGAAGTTAACTGGATCGTGCCCGGCGGGCTGCTGTCGGTCTTGATCCTCGTGGTGTTGTTCGTCCGGCGCCTGGTCAGGCGCCGCCGTCAGTGAAACACCAGGGTGTCGAGGTGCGCCGAGCCGGTGGCGAGGAGACACACGCCCGGGCCGAACGGCTCCATCGTCGACGAGTAGATGGGCGTTCCGGCGACGAGGCGGTAGTTGGCGTCGTAGATGCGCATCGTGGCCGTGGTCGTGCCGGTGGACGCGATGCTGCGCGCCGGCTTTCGGATGCTCCCCACGCGTGGGGGCACTTCGAGTGCGCCGCGCCCGGCGAGACGCGCAAGCGCTATAGGATGATCCCCTACCGGAGGCGGTAGAGCCGCGACCTCGGGTCGGCGTAGATCGCCTCGAAACGGTCGCGGAACGCGGCGGAGTCGACGACCTCGGGCGGAAGCATCGGCCGATCAGACGCGGCCACGTGCAGCAGCAGATGATCCGCTCCGAGGGCGCGGAGATGGCGGTGGAGCCCGGCGGGATCCTCGCGGTAGGCGAGCGCGTCGGCGAACCGTCCCCGACCGAACCAGTCGCCGTCCATCTTCCCGTCGGCGAAGTAGTACATCCGCTCGAAGCCGAGCGCGTACACGTGGTAGCGCGAGCCGTGGGTACGGTTGAGCCACGCGAGCGCGGCGTACCCGGGGAGCTCAGCTGCGAGATACGCCTCGCGACCCGCCGCCGTGACGGGCACGCCGCCGTCGGCCAGGCGGTACGCCGCGTACCCGGCGCCGGGCGCGGCCAGGACGAGCGCGAGGATCCACGCGTGCCGGCGATCGGCCCAGCGCGCCGCCGACGCCGCCAGCGCCAGAGACAGCACCGCGGACACCGGGATGAGGTAGCGCATGGCCTGCATGCCGAAGAACCACAGGACGCCGTAGGCCAGCGCCAGCGCGAGCGGCCAGCGCAGGCGCGGATCGCGACGGAGCGCCAGCGCGGCGGCGACGAGCCCGGGGAGCAGCAGCGGCAGCATCGGCGCCTCCGGCTGGAACGCGCCCTGATGGACGGTGAGGTTCCACGGAAGCAGCAGCAGCGAGCCCAGACCCCGGCCGGTCCCATGGGAGCGCATCTCGCCCAGCTGCAGCGCCAGATCGGCCGGACTCCAGGCCCCGAACCCGAAGACCGGCGCGCCGAAGGGAAACAGCGGGTCGCCGGTGTGAATGAAGTCGTAAAGGTAAAACGGGGCTGCCGCGACCAGCGCCACCGCGCCGAATCCCACCGCCGCCGCGATCGACCGGCGCTGCACCAGCACGGCCAGCCCGACGATTCCGACCACTGCCAGCCCGAGGTATTTGGTCCCGGCGGCGAATCCGGCCGCCATCGCCGCGACGGCCAGCCAGCCCGGGGGTCCATCGTCGGCGTTTCGGACGAACGCCATCGCCGCGAGCGTGGTGAACGCGCACAGGCCGACGTCGATGTACGGCGTGGCGGCGAGGAACACCACCAGGGGGTTGCCGAGCCACAACGCCGCCGCCCACGCCCCCACCGCCGGCGACCACACCCGGCGGCCCCAGGCGGCCACGGCCGCGGCGGTGGCCCCGGCGAGCAGCAGCTCCACCAGCGCCGGCGCCGGCTCGCCCCCGGCAAGGAACGCCAGCGTGAACAGCATGTCGTTGAGTTGCGGGAACACCGGAAACCGCAGCTCCCACACCGGCGCGACGTGGTGCGTCGCGGCGTACCGCTTGGCGTAGGCCAGGTGATACATCGTCGCGTCCCACTCCGTCGGCGGGCGCAGCGCGACGAGATACACCAGCACAAGCATGGCCGCCGCGACGAGGACGCCGGCTTTCCCGCCCAGGGACAGCGCGGCGAACCGCCGGAGCCCGGCGAGGGCGTCGCGCGCCGACAGCGCCGTCCCGACGATGAGCAGCGCCACCACGACCGGCGCGTGAAGGAGCCCCAGCAACCCCAGCGCAAACGTGACGTACCCGAGCAGACCCAGCCCCAGGATTATCGACACCGAGGCGGACTCGAACGCCACCGCCCGCAGCGCCCAGCGGCCCACGCGATCCGCGGTCAGCGCCAGCGCCGCCACCGCGAGCGTCGCCGTGACGAGGTGCATCGCGTTACCTTACCTCCATGCGCAAGACGGTGATCGGAGTCTGGGCGCCTCCATCGTCGACGACCCTACCGCGGAGCTGGCGCGCCGCGTCGGGGAGGTGGTCGCCGAGCGGGGCGCGGTGCTGCTCTGCGGCGGCCGCGGCGGGGTGATGGAGGCCGCCGCCGGCGCCCGGCTCGTCCCCGCACCTCCTGCGTCGGAGGTGCCACCGTCCGATGCTGCTCCATGCTGATCCCGCCTTCGCGGAGGGGGTCATCTTTACTGTCGTTTCGGGGTCAGTTTACGTGTCGGCTGACCGGGTCCCCAGACGATGCGCACGATTCGGGCGGGGCGCCCAACCTTTGCGCCTTCGGACCCGCGCGAAGCTCACGGTCGGTCGGACCCGATCGGGATGTGGACGACAGGCGGCGTGTGCTTCTGGAACGGCCTTCGCGTCGGGGGAGTGAGCTTGCGAAACGGCTCGGCCGAGTGGCCGTAACGCCCGCGTCGCCCGAGGCGTACTATCCCGACACATGCCCTACGCGCCCATCGATCGATACGGCATCATCGGCGACTGCGAGACGGTGTCCCTCGTTGGAATCGACGGCTCCATCGACTTCATGTGCTTCCCCTACTTCGACTCACCATCGATCTTCGCGCGGCTTCTCGACCAGCAGAGGGGTGGAAGCTTCGAGCTTCGCCCCCAGCTGGAGGGGGCGCGGCACAAACAGATCTACTTGCCGGACACGAATGTTCTGTTCACCCGCTTCCTGTCGACCGAGGGCGTCGCCGAGATCTCGGATTTCATGGCCATCGAGGACGGAGCGCACCGGCTGGTGCGCCGGGTGAAGACCGTGCGGGGCGACGTCCCGTTCCGCATGGTTTGCGCGCCACGCATGAATTACGCGCGCGACCCGCACGAGGTGACGCTCACTCGGGACGGCGCGCTGTTCGTGAGCCGGGCCAGCGACAAGCTTGCGCTCCGCTTGCGTACCATCGTTCCGCTACAGGTCCAGGATGGGGCCGCGGTCGCCGACTTCGTGCTGCGCAGCGGACATTCGGTCACGTTCGTGCTCGAGGACGCGACCAAGGGCGAGCATACCGCGAGCGCCAACCCGTACTATACGGTGGAGGCGTTCAAGGCTACTGCCGAGTTCTGGCGACGGTGGGTGGCGCGGTCCCGTTACCGCGGGCGATGGCGCGAGATCGTGAACCGATCGGCCCTGACGCTCAAGCTCCTCACCACCCGCCGCCACGGCTCGATCGTCGCCGCGCCCACGTTCGGCCTGCCCGAGGAAGTCGGGGGCGAGCGCAACTGGGACTACCGTTACTGCTGGGTCCGCGACGGATCATTCACTCTGTACGGGCTCATGCGCCTGGGCTACACCGACGAGGCAGCCGCGTTCATGAAATGGATCGAAGCGCGGTGCACCGAGCTCAACCCCGACGGTTCGCTGCAGATCATGTACGGGATCGACGGACGTCACGCGCTTCCCGAGTCCGCCCTCGACCACCTCGAGGGATACATGGGCTCGCGACCCGTGCGCATCGGGAACGCCGCCTACCCGCAGATGCAGCTCGACATCTACGGCGAGCTCATGGACTCCGTATACCTTTACGACAAGTACGGCCAGCCGATCTCGTATGACTTCTGGGCCAACTTGCGGCGCCTGGTGGATTGGGTGTGCAGCCACTGGCGGGATCGGGACGAGGGGATCTGGGAGGTGCGCGGCGGCAAACAGGAGTTCGTCTTCTCGCGGGTGATGTGTTGGGCCGCCCTCGACCGCGCCATTCGCCTGGCGCGGAAGCGCGCGTTCCCCGGTCCCATCGACCGCTGGCGCGAGACGCGCGACGCCATCCTGGAGGACATCTTCACCCACTTCTGGGACGACAAGCGCAAGACCTTCGTGCAGCACAGGGGGGCAACGACCACCGACGCGGCGATGTTGCTCATGCCGCTCATAAAGTTCATCAGCCCCCAGGATCCACGATGGCTGTCCACGATGGCGGCGATCGAGAAGGACCTCGTCGATGACTCGCTGGTGTTTCGGTATCGCCCCCAGGAAGGGGCGCACGACGGCCTGCGCGGCCGCGAGGGTACATTCTGCATCTGCTCGTTCTGGTACGCCGAGTGCCTGGCGCGCTCGGGCGATCTGGACAAGTCCCGCTACTACTTCGAAAAGATGCTCGGCTACGCCAATCATCTGGGCCTGTACCCGGAGGAGCTCGGGCCCGCCGGTGAGCACCTTGGCAACTTCCCCCAGGCCTTCACCCATATCGGTCTGATCAGCGCTGCGTACTATCTAGATCGCGAGCTGTCCAAGCGCGGCGGATGAGCCTCTCTCGCAGGCAGCGTCATTAGCCGGCCCTTGCCCGCTGGAGGTCTGTACCTGTGTGATCCCGATCCGGTGACCGATACAGTCTCGGGTGACGGACACCTTGACGGATCCCGACTCGGTCGAGCGACCGAGTCCGAAACCTCGACGGCCTGCGAAAATGGATTCGATCTCTACGTACCCGAGGACGGGGGCGTGGTCCTCGAGCTCCATCGCCCCGATCTCCTCTTTGGCGAGAAACCTCGCTTACCCTGGGGCTCCTTAGCATCGCTGCGGAGCGCAGCCGATGGTATCTCGCGGAGGGCAAGCGCTTCTTCAACGCCCAGCTCGCCGATGAGATCGTCGATCAGGTGAGCTGTGCCGTCTCCGTTCAGACGGCCAGGGAGTCGTTCGCCGTTCTTACGGCGGGCGATCGCATCAGGGCTACCGACTAGGGGACGGATCCCGAGTCGGAGACGGGGCCCGGTCACGGGCACGGTCACGGGCGCGGGCGCGGTCACGGGCGCGGACCGGCAACGCGCCCGCGACCACCATGAAGAACCCGCGGCGCGACGGCCCGGACGGCACCGCATCCGGCAGCGCCGCTCGCGTTTGCGTCGGCGTTTGCGTCGGCGTTTGCGTCGGCGTTGGCGTCGGCGTTGGCGTCGGCGTCGCCGCCGGCGTGGGCGCCTGCGCGCCCGCACCGGCGGCGATCGTCTTCGCCTCCCCAAACCACCCCGCGACATCTCACTGCGCGTCGGGCGCACGGTCCGGGGGCTTCGGCAACTCCACCGTGATGTAGGGCCGCAAGCGCGCGAGCGTCTTCTTCCCGATGCCGCGCACGTGCAGCATATCCTCGAGGCGTTTGAAGCTCCCCACCTTCTGCCGGCGGGCGAGGATCGCCGCCGCCTTTGCCGGGCCGATGAACGGCAGCCGGATGAGGTCGGCCTCCGTCGCGGTGTTGACGTTCACGGGGACCGGATCGGCGGGCTCGCCCCGCGCGCGCGCCGGTCCGACAAGCGCGAACAGGACGCATAGCGCCAGCAACAGTCGCTTCATCGCAACGCTCCTAGAAAGGAATGTCTTCCTGCTGCTGCGGCTGCGGCGCGAAGGTGGGCTCCTCGCGCATCCCCCCGGACACGGCGGACCCGTTCCATCCGCCGGAGCGCCGCTCGTGCGGTCCATCGTCCCAGTCGCGCACGTGAAGCTTGCCGTTCGTGGGCAGACCGTCGAGATACAGGTTGAGCGAGTTGTCCTTGTTCACGAAGGCCACCCCGAGCCTCATCCAGTACGTCTTGTTGTCCTTGGTGATCGGGCACAGAACCTTCTTCTTCTTGTTCTCGTCCATTTGACCGCTCCTCCTGAGGGGAGGAAGAGCAAACGCGGTGCCGTCGCGGAACTGCCCGAAAACGCATTCGACCGCCGCGGGAGCGTCCGGGAGCGCCGGACACTCCCGTCCGG
>DATFWE010000013.1:0-63160 GCA_035259575.1 Haliangiales bacterium | reverse complement strand
CCCGCCTGCGCCGGCCGCCGCCGCTGCTGGCGGCGCGCCTCGAGCCCCTGCGCGCACAGCTCGCCGACGAGCGCGCCGAGCTCGATGGTCTCGGCGCGCGCCTGGTACACGAGCTCCCGGTGGAGCCCGCGCGATACCTTGACCGTGATCTCGCCGCTGAAGGCCTCGTCGCGCTCGCCGTCGACGGGCGGGGGGACCGACCCGCCGCTCTCGCGGGCGTTGGCGACCTGCGCGTCGATCTCCTCCTCGAGCCGCGCCATCGCCTCGCCCCGGGTGGCACCCTCACCGCTGATGTGCTGAAGCTCGGGCGCCCGGGCCGTGAACACGGACCGAGCCGGATCGTACTGCACGACGACGCGGTAATTCGACATGACGGCTTCCTCGAGTAACGCCGATCTCTGCCGCGAGATGCGCGGCCCCGACGCGAGATGGCTGCATTTTTTGCGCGGCTCAGGCGGGTTGTCAAGCCAGGGACTCGGCGCGGGCGACGCCTTCGGAAAGCTCGTCCTCGATGTAGAGGCGCATCCCGCGCGGGAACGACTCGCGCCACAGCGGCGTGGCGCGCCCGAGCCCGGTGAGCACCACGGCGAGCTTGGGCAGCTTGTGGTGGGCGGCGAAGGCCGCCACGCCCGCCCGCACCGCCGGGTCGTCGGCGCGGTACAGGCCTGTGGCATCGATCACGATCGCGGGCGCGCCGGTGCGGGCGATGAGGAGCAAGAGGCGCGACAGCGTGGTCTCGACCGCCAGGCGATCCGGCTCGCCGACGAGGAGCGCGGCGGGCACGCCGCGACCCAGAAGCAGCACCGGCGTCCCCTTCTCCAGCGCCTCGCGCGCGCGCCCGCGCAGCGCATCGACCCGCGAGGTGCCCCAGCCCTCGAGCGCGAGCGCCGCGAACCAGTCGTACAGCCTCGGCTCGCCGCCGATGACGTCGCGCAGCGACGCGGCGAACGCCATCACGTCGAACGCGCTCGCGCCGGCCGCGGCCAGGGCTCCCCCGGCAAAGGTCCAGCGTTTTTCGACCTCGCGCAGCTCCGGGGCCCCGGGCGTCCCCGCCGCCGGCAGGACCTCGGCGATGGCCTCGGCCAGACCGGCCAGTCCCTCGGGCGCGGGACCCGGAAGGCGGAGCGGCGAGACCTGGAACGCGGCCAGCCAGGCTTCGACGTCCTTCACCCGCGGAAGCTTAGCCCACCTTTACTCTCGCGGGCCATTCTCTAAAATGGAAGCAGTGAAGGCCACTTCGGCCGGGTTCTCGGACGTCGGCAAGCGGCGGCAGCACAACGAAGATTTTTTCTTGTGCGACGATACGGTGGGGCTGTACGTGGTGGCCGACGGTGTGGGCGGGCACGCCAAGGGCGAGGTCGCGTCGCGCGAGGCCGTCGACGAGCTCGTCATGTGGGTGCGGCGGCATCTGCCCCAGGTCGATCGCGAGATGCGCAGAGGGACCGCCGACGCGATCGAGCGCATCCGCCGTTTGCTCGAGAGCGGCGTGCAGCAGGCCTGCTACATGATCTACGGGCTGGCGGAGCTCGACCCGGCCAAGCGCGGCATGTCCACCACGCTGTCGGTGCTGCTCCTGCGCAACACGCGCGCGTTCGTGGCCCAGGTCGGGGACAGCCGGGTGTACCGCCTGCGCGGCAGCGCGCTGACGCAGCTCACCGAGGACCACACGCTGGTCAACTACAAGCTGAAGCAGGGGTTGATCACGCCGGAGGAAGCGAAGAGCGCCGCCAAGAACGTCATCACGCGTGCCGTCGGCCACCACGACTACGTCGAGGTCGACACGGCCGACACCGACCTCGTCGCGGGCGACCGGTTCTTCCTGTGCACCGATGGGTTCCACGGCTACCTCGAGAATGACGCCGAGCTCGTCGCGATGATGCGCTGCCCTCCGTCGGAGGCCGTGGTGCGCGCCGTCCATACCGCCAACGAGCGGGGCGGGCGCGACAACATCACCGCCGTCCTCGTGACCGTCGCTCCGTGATAGGATGCGTCCCATGCCGCTCTACGACTTCCATTGCCCGTCGTGCGGACATGATTTCGAGGACCTCATCCCGTCGAGCGCCGCGCCGCCGCCGTGCCCGGAGTGCAAGGCGGGGACTGAGAAAGTGCCCCGCGTGCCCCTGTACAAGAAGGGGAAGCCCGTGAATGAGCAGGTGCAGAAGGCCCGCTGGCAGTATCGCACCGCGACCAAAGAAGAGAAGAAGAAGCTCCGGGGCGGGCTGGATTAGCACTGCTGCGTCAGACGGCGAACCGCCGCGGCGGCAAGGACGCCCGGATCAATCTCCGCTGAGCACGGGGCCGAATCGCTCGAAGCTCTTGCCGTTGAACCGGGCGAGCTGCATCTGGGAGAAGGGACGATAGTCCGACGGGCTGGTCCGGATCTCGGTGCCGGGAATCGCGACCGACAGCTTGAGACCTTGCAGGTTGGCGGCCTGCTTCATGATGTTCTCGCGGGACAGGTCGTTGCCGCACTGCTTGAGCACCTGCACCAGCGTCGTCGCGACGCCGTAGGCATAGACGTAGTTGGCGTCGTTGGTGTCGGCGTCGGGCATGTACTTTTTCATGAACGCCCGCCACTCGTTCATGCCGGGATCGTCCTTGAACGCCGGATCGTTGGGGTCCTTCAAATAGATGCCGGTGATGATGCCGACGGACTTGTCGACGCCGGCGGGTTGCAACACCGCGGCGACGGAGATCGAGACGTTGGACATGAAGTGCAGCGGCTTCCAGCCAATGTCGAACACCTTGCGGATGGTCTGGGCCGCGAACTTGGGCGTCGCCGCGGTGATCAACGCGGTGCAGCCGGAACCCTGCAGGCTCACCACCTGCGAGTCGATGGTCGGGTCGGTGACCTCGTACGACGCCTCCTTCACCACCATGGTGGCGTACTTGTCGCCGAGCGCCTCCTTGAGCCCGATCAGGTAGTCCTTGCCGAAATCGTCGTTCTGGTAAAGGACGCAGATCTTGGCGTCGGGCTTCTCCTTGAGGACGTAGCGGCCGTAGATCCGGGACTCGATGCGGTAGCTCGGCTGCCAGCCCATCGTCCACGGATTGCCCTTGGGATCGCCGAACTTGTCCGCGCCGGTGGCGACGAACAGCTGCGGCACCTGCTTCTGCTGCAGGTACTTCTGGATGGCCGTATTGGGCGCCGTGCCGAGGGTCTGGAACATGAACGCGACCCCCTCGCTCTCGACCAGCTTGCGCGCCTGCTCGACGGTCTTGGGCGGGGAATAGCCGTCGTCGACGCTGATCAGGTTGATCTTGCGGCCGTTGATTCCGCCCGACTCGTTGATCATCTTGAAGTACGCGGCCTCCCCCTTGCCGATCACGCCGTAGGCGGAAGCGGGCCCGCTGTACGGCATGGTCTGCCCGATCTTGATCTCGGTCGCGGTGACGCCCGGGGTGTCCTTGGCCGATGCGACGCCGGCCAGGAGCGCCACCAGGGCCACGAAGGTTGCTGTCCTCGCCATGTTCTTGCTCCTTGGGTCTGCACCCGGCTAGATGGGTTGGTTTCCTCCCCGAAACAGCCGTCGGGCGACGGCCCGGGCGAACCCGGCCGCCCCCGTCGGCATCAGGATCATGAAAGCGATCAGCACGGCGCCGTAGATCGCCCACGGCGCCGCCTGCGAGATCCGGTCGGCCAGGTTGGGGACCAGCGTCACGAACGCCGCGCCGAACAGCATCCCACCGATCGACGCGATCCCGCCCACCACCACCCCGACGATGAAATGGATCGACAAGAGGATGGTGAAGCTGTCGGGCGACACGAACCCGGCCAGCAGCGCCCCGAGCGCGCCGGCCACGCCGGTGTAGCAAGCGCTCACCCCGAAGGTCAGCGACTTGTACAAGGCGGTGTCGATCCCCATCGTCGCCGCGGCGATGGGATGGTCGCGAATGGCCATCAGCGCCCGTCCGGTCCGGCCCCGGAGCAGGTTCCAGGCGACGAGGTATAGGCCGAACGCGACCCCCAGCGACAGGAAGTACAGCCACTGGTCCGCGTCGAGGACCCCGCCGATCGGCGAGCCCGGCTTTTCCACCAGCAAGCCCTGCACGCCGCCGGTCCAGCGCTCAAGCGCGTTGACCTTGAGCAGCTGCGGGGTCGTCACCGCCAGGGCGAATGTGGCCAGCGCCAGGTACGGCCCCTCCAGCCGCAACGCCGGGAGACCGAACAGGAACCCCACGCCGAAGCAGAGAGCGCCCGCGATCGGGACCGTCGCCCAGTAGGGGAACCCCACCTTGTCGAGGAGGATCGCCGTCGTGTAGGCGCCGATGGCGTAGAAGGCGCCGTGGCCGAGCGAGATCTGCCCGTTGAATCCGGTCAGCAGGTTGAGCCCGAGCAGGGCGATCGCGTAGACGACGATCTGGGTCAGCTGGAAGACGTGAAAGCTCGACGCGACGAACGGGACGGCGCAGGCCACGACGCCCAGCGCCGCCAGCCCGACGATCTTCGCCGCGCCCCGGCTCACACCCGCACCACCAGCCTCCGGCCGAACAGCCCGGCCGGCTTGAAGGTGACGACGCCGACGATGACCACCAGGGCCACCGCCAGCTTCAGCTGGGTCCCGACGAGGTAGGCGCCGGCGAGGTTCTCCAGCACGCCGACGATGAACCCGGCCAGCGCCGCGCCCCAGGGATTGTCGATCCCGCCCAGCAGCGCCGCGGCGAAACCGTAGAGAAGCACCCCGGTCATCATGTTGGGCTCGAGGTAGACGACCGGCGCCGCCATCATGCCGGCCACCGCGCCCAGGGCGGCGGCGAATCCCCAGCCGAGGGCGAGCATCCAGCCGACGCGCACACCGACGAGCCGGCTCGACTCGGGGTTGTCGGCGGCGGCGCGCATGGCGAGCCCCAGTCGGGTGAACCGGAAGAACAGGAACACGCAGAGGAGCACCGCCAGTGTCACCGCGATCATCCCCAGCTCGTGCGCCGACAGGTAGGCGCTGCCGTACCACGCGTCCGACGGAAACGGGCTGGCCATCGCCTTGATCGAGAAGCCGAAGATCCACCCGGCCAGGCTGTTGCAGATGACGAGCAGGCCGATGAACACGATCACCACCGACAGGACGGGAGCGTGCTCCACCCTCCGGACCACGACCCGCTCGATGACCACGCCGGCCACGAACGCCACCGCGAGGGTGGCGGGAAACGTCGCCCAGTACGGCAGTCCCTTCTGGATCAGCGACCAGGCGATGTAGGTCGAGAACATCGCAAGCTCGCCCTGGGCGAAATTCACGTGGTGGGTCGTCTTGAAGATGGTGACCAGCGCGACCGCCAGGCTGGCGTAGATGGCCCCGGTGGCGAGGCCGGACAGCAACTGGTGCAGGAACGCTTGCACGTCACTGTCCCAGATACGCGCGCCGCACCGCCGCGTCGCCGGCGATCCGGCTGGGGGGGCCGCTCATCACCACCCGGCCGGTCTCGAGCAGGTACACCTGCTCGGCGAGGGCCAGGGCGTGGTGGGCGTTCTGCTCGACCACCAGCATGCTCATCCCCTCGTCGCGATTGATGGCGGCGAGGATGGAAAAGATCTGCGCCACCACGATCGGCGCCAGGCCGAACGAGGGCTCGTCGAGGAGCAGCAGCCGGGGGCGCATCATCAGCGCGCGGCCGATCGCGAGCATCTGCTGCTCCCCGCCGCTGAGGGTCCCGGCCTGCTGGCGCCGGCGGGCGGCCAGCGCCGGAAAGTGGGCGAACACCCGATCGAAGTCGGCGGCGACCTGGGGGTCGCGCCGGACGTAGGCGCCGAGACGAAGGTTCTCGTCGACACTGAGGCCCTCGAAGGTGCCGCGCCCCTCGGGGACGTGGCCGATCCCGAGGCGGACGATGGACTCGGTCGACTTGCCGTCGATGCGATGCCCGGCGAAGCGGATGTCGCCGTCGACGCGCACCAGCACGTTGCAGATGGCGCGGAGGGTGGTGGTCTTGCCCGCGCCGTTCGCGCCGAGGAGCGCGACGACCGCGCCGTTGTCGACGGTGATATCGACCCCGTGCAGCACCGGGGCGGCGCCGTAGGATGCGACGACTCCGCGCAGCTCGAGAATCGCGCTCACGCCACGCCTCCCAGGTAGGCGCGGATGACCTCGGGGTGGCGCTGCATCTCGGCGGGCGTGCCCTGGGCAATGGTCCGCCCGAAATCCAGCACCACGACCCGATCCGAGACCCGCATCACCAGGTTGAGGTGGTGCTCGACGAGGAGGATGGTGAGATGAAGTCGGTCGCGGAGCCGGCGGATCTCCTTGCCCAGCTGCTCGACCTCCTCGTGGTTGAGGCCGCCGGCCGGTTCGTCGAGGAGCAGCAGAGTGGGCTCGGACGCGAGCGCGCGCGCCAGCTCCACCCGTTTCTTGACGGCGTAGGGGAGCGCGCCGACCGGCGTGGCGGCGACCGCGGACAGGTCGAGCAGCTCGATCAGCTCCGCCGCCTGCCGGCGGAGGCGAGCCTCCTCGCGGCGTACCGGCGCGAGGCGGAACGCGTCGACGAGAAAACCGCCGCGGCTGCGGCAATGCGCGCCGGCGAGGATGTTGCCTTCGACCGACATGGTGTGAAACAGCGCCAGGTTCTGGAAGGTGCGGCCGATCCCGAGCCGCGCGACTGCATGGCGGGGGAGCGACAGGAGGGGGCGGCCTTCCATCTCCACGCTGCCGGCGTGGGCGTCGTAGAGGCGGCTGAGGCAGTTGAACAGGGTCGTCTTGCCGGCGCCGTTGGGCCCGATCAGGCCGCAGATGTCGCCCCGGGCGACGTCGAAGGAGACGTCGTCGAGCGCGATGATCCCGCCGAAACGGACCGACAGCCCGCGGATCCGCAGGAGCGGCGCGGCCGCGTGCAGCGGGGGATCCAGGCTCATGTCGACAGCTACGTCAATAGTACAAAGCTTGAATCGCAAAAGTGATCTGATTGGTCGAGTTCCGGGCGCCCGTGCCGGTGGTGGGCGCGTTGGGGTACGACGACCGTTCGTATCGCAGGGTGAAGTTGCACCCGTTGTCGTAGAGGTGGTACTTCACGCCCCCGCCGAACCAGAGCTGGTTGAGCACCTTGGTCGCCTCGGCGGCGTAGAACCTCCCCTCGAACTTGCCGAACACCGACAACTTGGTGTCCCGGTTGTAGTAGGCCGCCTCCACCAGGAGATCGTTCTGCGCCTGCAGCGCTGCGGCGGCGACGGTCTCCGACCCATCGAGATGGAGGTACTGGGCGAATCCGGCGACCTCGTCGCCGCCCTCCTTGGGATTGCCGTCCAAGGGGATGGCCGCGAAGACGTTCGCCGACGCCGCCCAGTAGGGATCCGCCCCGGTGCCCTTCTGGAAATCGAAACCGGAAGCGATGCCGGCGATCTGCTTGCGGCCGTAGTAGGTCCCCTGGAACACGTACCCCTTGTCGACGTCGAGGAGGTTGTACTGGAGGAAGCCGGCGACGCGGGGCGCGTTCTTGGATCCGATGTTGTCCGCCGTCGGGAGGTCGCGCGCGCCGGCAAACACGCCCAATCGGTACTCCAGATGATCGTCGAGGAGGTACCCCTTGGCCATGATCCCGACGTCGCGCAGCACCGACGTCCCGATCCCCAGGATGGTGGCGGACGTGGCCCCCACGTCGAGGCTGAGATAGGTCGTCGTCGCCTGCAGGCCGTTGCGCGACAGCGGAACCAGCATCATCCCCGCCTCGAGGTAGAAAAACTCGTGGAGCTGGATCTCCGCCCAGCCGTCCAGCAAGGCGATGGAGTTGAAGTTCTTGGTCTCCGCGGTCGCCCCCGCCGCGGTTAAAACGGACGACGCTCGGCCGAGGTTCGACCCTTCGATGAGGACGAAGATCTGGAGGCGACGGAACGCCTGCACGCCGGCGAACAGCCGCAGTCGCCGCTCGTACAGGTTGAACGCGTAGTCCCCGTCATCCCCGTTGGCCTTGCGGAAAGAGGACTGCAGGATGTCGAGCCACGTCTGGCTCTGCAACCCGAACCGGATCCAGGTGCCCTCGCCGAGCGTGATCTCCCGCCCCTTCATCTGGGGATAGATCGGCGTGGGCTCGGGAATGCCCGCGGTTGGAGTGGGCGGGGCCGGAGGGGGCGGGGCCGGTTGGGCCGGCTCGGGCGGGGGCGTCGGCACGGGCGGCTGGTCCGGCGGCGGCGTCTGGGCGGCGCTGCTTGCGGAAACCAGCATCAGCGCCACGGCGCCGAGCGAAACGAAGCGCCATCTTCGACTGCCGAGGGAATAGGTCATGTCCTACCTCCTAGTCAACGATGCGTTCGCCGGTTCTGCCGTGCAGAATTTTGTTCTGCACAGCAGGACGGCACGTTATAGGAGGGTTAGGGCCCGGTCAAGTGGGTCCTGCGGTCGGCCGGCCGTGACATCGCAGACCTGGTTCCTGCATCGAACTCGAGCTTGGGAGAGCACATGCGTCCGTCCCCGCGTCGTTCGAAGCGTCCCCCGGCGCGCAAGGCGAGGGCTGCCGCCGATCGGCATTTCGTGACCGCGCTGGCCCGGGGCCTGGAGGTGCTGGCCAGCTTCCGCGCCGGCGACAGCATGCTCAGCAACGGCGACATCGCCGGGCGCTGCCGCCTGCCGAAATCGACGGTGTCGCGCCTGACCTACACCCTCACCCGTCTGGGATACCTGCAGTACGTGGAGGAGCACGGCAAGTACCGGCTCGGCTCGGCGGCGCTGGCGGTGGGGACGGCGATGCTGTCGCGGATGAACATCCGCCAGGTGGCGCGGCCGATGATGCAGGAGCTGGCCGACTTCGCCGGGGCGGTCGTGGCCCTCGGCGTCCGCGTCCAGCTCGGCATCATCTACGTGGAGGTGTGTCGCAGCCAGGCGGCGCTGACGCTCATCCTCGACGTCGGGTCGCGCGTGCCGCTGGCGACGACCGCGATCGGACGCTCCTACCTGGCGGTGATCTCCGAGGAGGAGCGCGAACAGACAATGTCGGAGCTGCGGGCCGCCGAGGGGTCGGGGTGGCCCAAGATCCGCGACGCCATCGACGCCGCGCTGCTCGAATACCGCAGGATCGGCTGCTGCAGCTCGTTCGGCGAGTGGCAGCCGGAGGTCAACGGCATCGCCGTCGGCATCCGTCCGGGGCCGGGGCTGCCGCCGATGGCGATAAACTGCGGCGGCGCCGCCTTCAACCTGCCGCCGGCCTTCCTCCTCGAGAAGGTGCGCCCTCGGCTGATCGCGCTGGTGCGCCGGCTGGAGGCGTCGCTCCGCCAGGAGTGAGGCGGGCTACGCCGGCCGGAGCCGCCGGAACGGGCGGACCAGGTAGATCCGGGCGAACCACCGCGGCCAGCTGGGCTCGATGCACTCGAGGCCGATCTTGGGGGCGTGTTGCGCGTGGAGGTCGGGAAGCTCGGACCAGTGCACGCCGGGCTTCTCGTGGTGCACGGTGTGGAACCCGTTGTTGAACAGCAGCGCGTTGACGAGCGGACCGGTGAAATTGCGCGAGTGGTTCCACTCCGACGTCTTGTCGCACTCGACGTGCTGGAAAAAGTTAATGGACTGGATGGTGAACAGCGCCACCTGTTGTGGGATGAGAAGCAGGAAGAGCGCCTTTTTCCAGTCCACCAGGAACGCGACTGCCATCAGTCCGAAGAAGACGACGTACTCCGACACCGCCTCCCAGTAGAGGCGCCGATTGCGGGTGCGGAGCCCGGAGATGTATTCGCGAATCGCCTTGGTTTGCGCCAGGCTGGTGATCGTCGGATATATGAGGAGGGACAGGAGGTGGTTTCCCTTGAACCACCTCGGGCAGATCGACAGATCTCCATCGCGGTTGTTGAGCTTGTGGTGGTTGAGGTTGTGGGTCGGCACCCAGCCGATGGCGGGATGGCCGTAGAAGATGCCGATCACGTAGTTGGTGAGGAGGTTGAGCGGGCGCGACCGCCACATCGACACGTGGTTCTGGTTGTGACTGATGATGGCGGTGGACAGGCTCAGGAACAACGTGAGCGGGTAAAGCCACGGATTGAAAAGCCCGTCGTACCGCCACTGGTAGAAGAACAACCCGACGGTGATCACCAGGTAGGCGATTGTGCGCAGATCGTGGCGTTTCCGGAGCATGGCCTCCGGAGGATACGCCGTCCGGTGTCACGCGTGTTTCACGATTGGGCCACGGGGGTGTCAGGCTGGACCGCCCGGGGAGGTGGTGGAAGGCCTACGAGTACTGTGCTGGTAGCATCCGCGGGCGCGGGTCAGTCCGCCGGGCGCGGCGCGAGCGGCGTGATGCCGAGGTCACCCTCGTGCGCGAGATCGTAGCCCGACGCGTAGACCGTCGTTCCGTCGTCGCACGTCACCACGTAGGTCCTGAGGTGTGGCTCGAGACGGACCTCGCGCACCACGCCGGTGACATGCGGCGCTGGGCCCTTCAGGACGACGACGCGCGTCCCTGCGGCGACCAGGCGGAGCGGCAACGCGGGCCCGCGGGAAGACGTCATGCTGGTCACGAGCCGTCGACGAACGCCTTGAGGCGCTGCGCCGCGGGTCCTTTGCGAAGCTTCAGCAGCGCCTTGGCTTCGATCTGGCGAATGCGCTCGCGGGTGACGCCGAAGCGCCGCCCCACCGCCTCGAGCGTCCGCTCGGCGCGCTCGCCGATGCCGAAGCGCATGCGCAGGATGGTCTGCTCGCGCGGCGTCAGCGTGCCGAGCAGCCGGTCGGTCTCGTCGACGAGGTTGCTCGCGATGGCGGCATCGACGGGTGATG
Source organism: Haliangiales bacterium (assembly GCA_035259575.1). GTDB lineage: Bacteria > Myxococcota_A > Polyangia > Haliangiales > SHYZ01 > DATFWE01. The sequence continues at coordinate 52,484 of DATFWE010000013.1, read as the reverse complement.
CCGCCTGGGGATCCGCGACGAACTCGGAGAGGTGCGAGTCCGGATCGGTGCCCACCGGCGTCTCGAGCGAGAGCGGCTGTCTGGCGATTCGCTGCAGCTCGGTCACCCGCTCCGTCGGCAGCTCCATCTTGGCGGCGAGCTCGTCCAAGACGGGGTCGCGGCCGAGGTCGTGAACCAGGGCGCGCGTGCAGAGCGCCAGCCGGATCAGGCTCTCGTTCACGTGCACGGGCACACGCACCGTGCGCGACTTCTCGCTGATGGCGCGGCTGATCGACTGCCGGATCCACCACGTGGCGTAGGTCGAGAGCTTGAAGCCCCGGCGGTGGTCGAATTTCTCGATTCCCTTCATGAGGCCTATGTTGCCTTCCTGAATGAGGTCGAGAAGCGGCACGCCACGATTGATGTAGCGCTTGGCGATCGAGACCACGAGCCGAAGATTCGCGCGCACCAGCGTGTCGCGGGCTTCGTCGGCCATGCGCTCGCCGCGGCGGACCGCCTCGAAGGTGTAGCGGTGCGCCGCCGCCGACCGGCGCGTCGCGCGCTCGATGCCGGTGATACGGCGGCGGGCGCGCGTTGCGACCCGCCCTAACTCCTCGAGGTCGGCGACGCGCAGACCGAGCTTGCGCTCGATCGCGCGGGCGCTTCTCGCCGAGCAGCGGGCGCGCCGCAACAGGGGAACCAGTTCGCGCAGCGGCATGCCGGCACGGCGTTCGCACGCCGCGAGGTCGGCCTCGGCCGCGGCGATCTCGCGCACGCGCGCCCGCATCGGCGCCGTGACGTCGTCAAGCGCGGCCTTGGTGGGGCGGAGCTCGACCAGATCGGCGAGGAGGTCGCCCTCGACGTGGCACGGAGCAGACCTGGAGCTCGTGTGATGGCGCGCGACCCGGCGCAGCACCAAGCGGACGCGCTCGGCGCGCGCGACCTCGTCGGCATCGTCGGGGCTCCCGCGGTCTGCGAACAGCTTCTGCACCCGAACACCCTCGCCGAGCGCGGCGCCGAGGCGCGCCAGCTCTGCCGCCGCCGTCGGGCAGGCGAGCAGAGCGGCCAGGACGAGGCGGTTGCCCTCCTCGATGCGCTTGGCGTTTTCGACCTCGGCCTCCCGCGTCAGCAGCGCGGTCCGGCCTATCGCGCGCAAGTAGGCTCGCAGCGGGTCGACGGCTGGGTCCTCCGCGGCGCCGGCCTCCGGGGCGTCGGCGTCCCGGAGCAGCATCACGTCGGTTTGGCTCACGAGGCGGTCTCCTTGGTGAGATCCATACCCTACACCAAGACACCCGGCGCTGTCCCGGTTGGTCCTTCGGCTCAGCCGTCGATCACCTGCACTGCCATGGCCCGGGCTGCCCTGGCGGGATAGGTCTCCGGCCGGGTGGCGGCGGCAGCCAGCGCGCCCTCGAGGAGAAGCAACAGCTTGTCCGCGGCGAAAGCAGCGTCGGTGCGTCCGAGCCTCTCGAGCTCGTGCTCGAGGAGACGGTGCAGGCCTTTCCGGTAGGCACGCGTCTCGGCGTGGGCCGGATGGTTGCGATCGGGGAGCGCGAGATCGGCGGCGGCGTAGCGGCATCCGCGAAAGCCCGCCGCCGACACCTTCGCCTCGAAGGCGTCGAACATGGCAAGCAGGCGCTGGCGCGGGTGGTCTCCCCCGGAATCGAGCGCGGCCTGGTAGCGCTGCAGATCCGCTGCGGCGGTCATGTGCAGGACCTGGGCGATCAGCCCATCCTTCCCCCCGAAGTGCTGGTACAGCGATCGGCGGGCAACGCGCGCCTTCGCGAGGATCGCGTCGACCCCGATCGCAACTCCATGGGTATAGGTCAGCTCGCGGGCAGCCTCGAGCAGCCGCTCACGGGGCCCGTTCGCGGTTGGCGTTTTCACAGCTTCCATTCTCCCTGCCTCTTGACAGTAGATCAACCGTTCTATATATGTAGATAGAACCTTCGGTCTACAAGGAGGTGCCATGAAAATTCTTGATGGAACTCAGAGGGTTGCGGTCTATTGCCTTCTGGCGCTTTCGGCTTGCGCGAGCTCGTTTCAGCCGACGATCGCCCAGCTCGACGCGGGTGGAGTGACACCGGCGGCGCTCTCGGTCAAGCCCACGAGAGACGTCGAGTTCGTGAACCGCGACGCGCGCCCGCACCAGATCTACTCCAGCGACTGCGGAGAGGTGTCATCGACGGTGATCCGGCCGGGCGAGCAGTACCGCGCGACCGTCGGCCTGGGCCCCAAGGTGTGCCATTTCCAGGACCTCTTCGAGCCCGGCGCCTCGAAGTACCGGGGCACGATCGCGGTCGGCGGCGGCGTCCTCGACTGGGCGCCCTGACGTCTGGGGTCACCGCGTCCGGCTGAGGGCGAGGCGGTCCCCGCTCCGCGTCGCATCTCCGCTGGCCGGCAAGGTAAGGCGGGCGCTTTTCATCGCGTGAAGGGCAACGCCCTTCACGCCCCTAGGCCAGCGCCTCCGCGGTCGCTTCTTCCAGCGCCGGCGTGAAGCGGACCGGCCACGGCGCGGGATCGGGGGCCGACGGGTCCACCGGGATGCGGCGAAGCCGTTCGGGCAGCTTCGCGATCTCGCCCAGGCAGTACGCGCGCGCGGCGGTCGCGTCGGGGAGAGGCCGCGCGCGTCCCGCGTCCATGACCCGCGCGAGCAGCGGACGGCCCGCGCATTCCTCGAGCGCGAGCCCCACCACGTCGCCGTCGTCCTGGCGCCAGGCCTGCTTCACCCCGGGGCGCGTCGCCTTGCCGCCCGACGACTTCTTGGCCACGCCCACCCGGTTGGTGTGGTTCTCGACGAGCTTGTAGATGACGCCGGTGATCGGCGCGTCCACCGGCTCGGTGATGTTCTCCCCCACGCCGTACAGATCGATGGGCGCGCCCGCGGCGGTGAGGCCGGCGATGACGTGCTCGTCGAGCCCGCTCGACGCCATGACCTTCGCGCCGGTGAGCCCCGCCGCGTCGAGCCTCGCGCGCGCCAGGCGCGCGAGCGCGAGGATGTCGCCCGAATCGAGCCGGACCGCGCCCAGCTTGTCGCCGGCGACGGCGATGGCGTTGTCCACGCCGCGCGCGGTGTCCCAGGTGTCGACGAGCAGCGTCGGCCGGTCGGGGAACACGTCGACGAAGCTCGCGAACGCCGCGCGCTCGGCGTCGTCGTGGGACAGACCGGGGCGGCAGTGCGCCATGATGAACATGTGCGCCGACGTGCCGGCGATGGGGATGCCGAAGCGCATCCCGGCCGCGACGTTCGACGTCCCCGCGCAGCCGGCGACCCATGCGGCGCGCGCCGCGTCGACGGCGGCGTCCTCGTGCGTGCGGCGGCCGCCGAACTCGATCACGCCCGCGCCGCCCGCGGCCAGCACGACCCGCGCGGCCTTGGACGCGACCTTGACGCTGTGGTTGAGGATCGACAGCAGCGTGGTCTCGACGATCTGGGCCTCGATGATCGGCGCGGTCACGCGCACGATCGGCTCGTCGGCGAAGATCGTCGACCCCTCCGGCGCGGCCCACACGTCGCCGCGGAAGCGAAAGGCCCGCAGGTAGTCGGCGAACGCCGGCGTCATCGCCGTTCGCAGCGCCGGCACCGACGCCAGGTACGCGATCTCGTCCTCGGTGAACGACAGGTTGGCGAGGTAATCGACGAGGCGCGCCGTCCCCGCCATCACCAGGAACCCGCGACGCGGCGGCAGCCGCCGCAGGAACGCCTCGCATGTGACGCGCGTGTCCGCGAAGCCGCGGTGAAGGTACGCGGCCGCCATCGTGAGCTGGTAGAGGTCGGTCTGGGTCGCCGCGGTCATCGCCGCAGCATTTTAGCCGTGCGCCGAAAATTCGAGCGCCCCGCGTCGAGGTCGACCGGGGCGCTCGCTTGCTCCTAACCTAGGCCAGGTTACTTGGTCTTCGGGGCGTCCTTCGCGGCGTCCTTCGCGGCGTCCTTCGGGGCGTCCTTGGCGGCGTCCTTCTTCTCGCCCTTGGCCGCGTCCTTCTTTTCGCCCTTGGCGTCCGTCTTGGCCGCGTCCTTCTTCTCCGCGGGCTTGTCGGCGGGCTTGGCAGCGTCGCCGGCCGGCTTGGCGGCGGGGGCTTTGTCGTCGGCGAAGGCGACGAGCGGGAGCGAGGCGGCGACGACGAGGGCAACGATGCGAGCGATGGTCTTCATGGGCATACTCCTCCTAGTGGCCCCCCCATGAAGCACGCCTCGTGCCATGGGGCGAACCGCGAAATCAAAGAAATTTCGCCCGTCCAGCTCGTGGCATTTTGCCCCGTGGGGCAAAAGTCCACGTGGTGCTCTACGTCGGCCAGGCCTCCGCGACTACCGTGGCCACCATGTCGACCAGGCGCGCATAGATCTGCTCGCCCTCCTCGGCGCTCGCCGCCGCCGGATCGCCGAAGTAGGCGTCGGCCGCGCCCGCCTCCTCGAACGTGCGCACGCCGCGCCGCATCGCCGCCGCGAGATCGATGGGCAGCGGCGGCAGGCCGGCGCGCAGCCCGCGCACGAGATCGGGCCGCTCGGCCAGGACGAGCGACGTCTCGTAGCGGCCGGCGTGACAGGCGCCGCGCTTGAACTCCTCGGTGAGCGTGCGCGCGAACCGCTTCTCCAGGCAGTCGGCGAACGCCGCGCCGCGCACGCCGCGCAGGACCTGGACGTGCGCCGGCTCGAGGTGCGCGTTGACCAGGCAGACTCGGGCGAAGCCGGTGCGGCGGAGGCCGTCGACGATGCCCTGGAGGTGCTCCGCCGCCGCCGCCGCCGGAAGGCACACGGTGCCCGAGAACGCGGCGGCGTACTCGGCGACGGCGTACGCCACGGCCGGGGCCACGGCCGCCGGCCGCGCCAGCGCCGCCGTGGCGCGCCGGCAGATGCCCTCGGCGATGATCACGTCGGTCGCGAGCGGCAGGTGCGGGCCGTGCGCCTCGACCGCGCCGACGGGCACGAGCGCGACCGGATCGCGCGCGAGAAGGTCGCGGACCTCCGTCCAGGTCGCGTCGGCGAGCCTCAACGTTCTCCGTCCGGCCGTCCCGGCGGCGGCGTCCACGCCGGCGCCGTCAGCCGCCGCCGACGGGTGGCGTCGAGCCGCACGTCCGGCGCGTCGAGCTCCTTGCGGTCCCACAGCTTGCACGTCACCTGCTTGTGCTGCTGGTCGAGCGCCTCGCAGTAGTTGGTGAACTCGCACCGGCGCACCAGGCGGCCGAGGCCGAGGCGGACCTTGCGGAATAGGTCCGGGTCGGCCAGCGTGGGCCGCGCGGCGGCGATGATGTCGGCCTCGCCGCGCCGGAGGATCCCCTCCGCCTCCCCGAACGTGCCGATGCCGCCGGCGGCGACGATCGGCGTGGTCGCGCCGGCGGCGCGGACGGCCGCGCGGATGCGCGCCACCAGCGACACGTTCCGCGCGAACGGCCCGCGCCCGTCGGAGTAGACGGTGGGCATGCACTCGTACCCCGACGGTCCGGTGTAGGGGTACACCGCCCAGCCGACCTTGGGCTGCGCGGCGTCCTCGAACTTTCCGCCCTTGGACACCGACAGGTAGTCGAAGCCGGCGCGCGCCAGCTCGGCGCCGAAATACGCCGCGTCGTCGATGTGGCTGCCGTCGGCGAACACCTCGTCGGAGAGGAAGCGGACGCCGAGGACGCCCGCCGCGCCCACGCGCGCGCGCACCGCCGCGTAGACCTCGAGCGGCAGGCGGATGCGCCGCTCGCGCGCGCCCCCGTAGCCGTCGTCGCGGTCGTTCGCGCGCGACAGGAACGACGCCATCGTGTACGCGTGCGCGTAGTGGAGCTCGACCCCGTCGAAGCCGGCGGCGAGCGCGCGCGCCGACGCGTCGGCGAACAGGCCGGGGAGAATGCGCGGCAGCTCGCGGATGTGCGGCAGGTGCATGTCGGTCACCCGCTCGCGGTAGCCGCGCTCGAGCGCCTCGAGCTCCCGCCCGTCGAGGATCTCGGGAAGGCGCGCGTCGTCGAGCCCCGTCAGCGCGGCGCGCACCTCCGCCTCGGGCGCGGCGCGCCAGCGCTCGTCGCCCAGGACGCGCGCGAGCCCGTCGCGATGGGCGTCGCGCACGGCGAGGAACTTCTCGAAGTACTTGGCCTTCTCCGGGCGCCGCCGCACGGTGAGAAAATCGATGAGCTGGATGAAGAGGAGCGTCCGCCCTTCCGACGCCTCGCGCACCACGTCGACGAGGCGGCGCAGCCCGGGGAGGAAGCGGTCGTGCCCGATGCGCAGGAGCGGCCCGCTCTTGATGTCGCGGATGCCGGTCGCCTCGACGACGAGCACGCCGGGCTGCCCCTGGGCGAAGCGGCGGTACCACGCGATCACTTCGTCGGTGACGAACCCCTCCTCGGTGGCGCGCCACGGGACCATCGCGGGGACCCACGTCCGCTCGCGCGCCGTGCGCGGCCCCAGCGCGATGGGCTGGTAGAGGAGCGCCGCCTGCGCCTGCTCCGCCGACGGCCAGTCCACGTCGGGGAGCTTGTGCTTGATGCGCTCGGGCGGCGTCCACATGTCACTTGACCTCGCGCCGGAGGATCTTGCCGCGGTCGGAGCGCGGCAGCGCGTCGCGGAACTCGATCTTCCTCGGTACCTTGTAGTGCACCAGCTTGGAACGCGCCAGCGCGAGGAGCTCGGCGACCAGCGCGTCGCACGGCCGCCAGCCCGGCTTGGGCACGACCACCGCCTTGGGCTTGACCAGCTTGTCCTCCTCCTCGTAGCCCACGACGACGCACTCGAGCACGCCCGGGTGCTGCATCAGCACGGCCTCGACCTCGACGGGCGCGACGAAGATGCCGGCCACCTTGAGCAGATCGTCGGTGCGACCGGCATAGTGAAAGTACCCATCGGTGTCGACGAAGAACTTGTCGCCCGACACCACCCAGTCGCCGCGCAGGACCTCCTTGGACTTCTCGTGCGCCTGGAAGTAGCACAGCGCCGCCGAGTCGCCCTTGACCCACAGCGTGCCGATCTCGCCCGGCGGCAGCTCGTTGCCGTCGTCGTCGAGGATCTTGGCCTCGTAGCCGGGGACGATCTTGCCGAGCGTGCCCGGGCGCACCTCGCCGAAGCGGTTGGAGATGTAGATGTGGAACAGCTCCGCCGAGCCGATCCCGTCGAGGATCTCGCTCGCGAAAGTCTCCGTCCAGCGGCGGTACAGCTCCTCGGGGAGCGCCTCGCCGGCGCTGATGGTGACGCGCAGGCTGTCCATCGGCCGCTCCGCGGCGCCCGGCGTGGCGAGCATCTTGCCGATCATCGTCGGGACGCTGGTGAGGATCGTCGGGCGGTAGCGGGCGATGAGGTCGAACATGCGCTCGGGCGTGGACTTCTCCTCGAACAGCACCGTGCGCGCGCCGACGGCGAACGGGAACATGAGGTTCGTTCCCGTGGCGTAGCCGAAGAACAGCTTGGGGACGGACAGCGTGACGTCGTCCTCGCGGATCTGCATCACCTGCTTGGCGTAGTGCTCGGTCGAGAACGCGAAGTCGTGGTGCATGTGCACGGCCGCCTTGGGCTTGCCCGTCGATCCGCTGGTGAACAACCAGATCGCGAGGTCGTCCGGCGACGTCGGCTCGTTCTCGAACGCGGCCGGCGCGCGCGCGAGCGCCTCCTCCAGCCCGCCGTCGCGCGCCAGGACCGCGCCGAGGTGGCGCACGCCCAGCGCCCCGAGGAGCGGCGCCAGCGCGGCGTCGCAGACGACCGCGCGCGCGCGCGTGTAGCTGAGATAGTAGTAGTAGTCGTCGAGGGGCAGCTCGGAGTTGGCCATCGTCACCACCGCGCCCACCTTCAGCACGCCGAAAAACGCGGCGGCGAACAGGGGGCAGTCGGGGAGGACGATCAGCACCCGGTCCTCGACCTCGACGCCGACGTCGCGTAGGACATTGGCCATGCGATTGGCGGCCGCCTGCACCTCGGCGTACGTCCACACCTCGTCGCGATACAGGATCGCCGGGCGGTCGCCGCGGCCCTCGCGGATGCGCTCGTCGAGGAAGTAGTCGGCGAGGTTGAAACGCTCCGGGTAATTCACGACAGCCCGAGCTCCTGCCGCGCCGCGGCGAGCAGGTTGATGTCCGTCGTCCCGGCGCCGAGCTCCAGCAGCTTGGCGTCGCGGGCGAGCTTCTCGATGTGGAACTCCTCCATGTAGCCGTAGCCACCGTGGCACTGGATCGCGGTGAGCGCCACGTCGACGGCGGTCGTGGAGCAGAACGCCTTGGACGCGTTGACGAACGCCGCGTCCTCGACCTTGTGCTTCTGCATCCATGCCAGGCGGTACACGATGTTCTCCACGTTCTTGAGCTTGACGTACATGTCGGCGATCTTGAGCTGCACCGCCTGGAACTCGCCGATGGCGCGGTCGAACTGGCGCCGCTCGACGACGTACTTCTTCGACTGCTCGTAGCACTTCTCGATGATCCCCCACGCCATCGCGGGAACGCCGCTCCGCTCGGTGCCGAGCGACTCCTTGGCGTCCTTGCGCCCGGCCGGGCGCTCCTTGCCGCCGAGCAGGTGGGCGGCGGGCACGCGCACGTCCTCGAAATAGAGCTCGCAGGTGGGGGAGTCGCGCATCCCCATCTTCTTCATCGGTTTGCCCTGGCTGAACCCGGGCATGCCGCGCTCGAGGATGAACGTGCCGATCGCCGGATCGCCGCCGCGGTCGATCTTCGCATAGACCACGAACACGTCGGCGCCCGGTCCGTTGGTGATGAACGTCTTCTGGCCGGAGAGCACGTAGCCGTCGCCGTCGGGGCGCGCCGTCGTCTTCATGGAGCCGAACGCATCCGACCCGGCGCCCGGCTCGGTGAGGCACCAGCTGGCGATCTTGTCCATCGTCATGACGGGGAGCCCCCACCGCTCGAGCTGGTCGGCGGTGCCCTTGTGGACGATCGCGCCGCCGGCGAGCCCCAGCGACACGCCCCACCCCATCGCGAACCCGGGCGACACGCGCGACAGCTCCTTGACGAGGACGAACCCCATCATGGGGTCCATGTCGTCGCCGAGGACGTCCTCGCGCGCCTCGGCGGTCCCGTCGCGCAGCCGGGCGATGCGCTTCTTGACGCCGGCGGCGGCCATCTGGTCGAGGCCGAACGTCCTCTGGAGCTGGCGCATGAGCTCGAACGGCGGCTCGCCGGCCTCGAGCGCCGGCACCCGGGGGAGGAGCGTCCTCTCGCACCATTGCCGCACCATCTGCTGCACCATCTGGACCTGCTCACCCAGCCGGAACGACATGGGCTCAAATTACCACGGTGCCATGGGATACACTCCCCCCCATGCCGATGGATCCGGACGAAGTGTACCGGTCGGTGTCGAACGCCCTGAGAAAGGAGCTCGAGCTCAGGGACAAGCTGGAGAAAGAGGTCAAGGCGCTGCGCGCCGAGCACGACACGCTCAAGGACATTCTCGTCGGCCGGGGGATCCTCATCGAAGGCCACCGCACGGTGCTCGTGCGGATCGGCGACGCGGCCGCCGCCCGCGCCGGCCGCACCGTCAAGCTGAACCTGTACCCCGACAAGTACCAGGTGGCGAACGCCGACGTCGACTGCGTGGCGCTGTTCCCGCTGTGCCGCGCGCGGTGCTGCTCGTTCTCCCACTATCTGTCGGTGCAAGACGTGCAGGAGGGGCTGGTCAAGTGGGACATCGAGGACCCGTACCACATCCGCCGCGAGGCCGACGGCTACTGCACCCACCAGTCGCGCAAGACGGGCGGGTGCACGATCCATCCCCACCGGCCGGGCACCTGCCGGGCCTACGACTGCCGCCAGGACCGCCGGGTGTGGATCGACTTCGAGAAGAAGATCCCGGCGCCCATGCCGGAAGGCCTGGTGCCGCACGGTGAGTAGCGCCGCGGACGACTTCCTCGGCGAGCGGGGCGGGTTCGAGCTCCACCGCGCCGGCGACGTGGTACGCAAGGTCGCGCGCGACGCCCGCGTGCTGCAGGCGGCGGCGTTCCACCATCTGTACGCCGAGCGCATCCTCGACTCCGGCCGCGACGGCGAGACGGTGTGGCTCCTCGCCGAGCCGCCGCGCGGGCAGCCGCTCGACGAGATCCTCCGGGTGCAGGGCCCGCTGCCGCTGCGGCGGTTCCTGCCGCTGTACGAGCGCGTGTGCCAGGCCATCGCCGCGGCGCACGCGGCGGGCTTCGCCCACGGCGCGCTGGCCGCGGGGTCGATCCTCGTCGTGTCGCGGCGGGGCCAGCTCCTCCCCAAGGTGTACGACTTCCGCGGCGGCGCGCCGGCCGACGACCTCGCCGCGCTGGTGCGGCTGGCGCGCGAGGCGCTCGGCGACGACGCGGCGCTCGCCGAGCCCCCGCCATCGGCGCTCGACTTGCCCGGCGCGCTGCGCGCCGCGGCCGGGCTGCCCGGGCCGGACGACGAGCCGCGCCCGCCTGGGATCGACGACGACGTGCGCCAGCACGCGATCCTCGCCGCGCCCCAGCCCATCGCCGAGGCGGTCGCCGCGCTCGACGGCGCCGACGACCCGCTCGAGGCGCTGTGGCAGGTGGTGCGCACGTCGGCGCGCTGGGTCGGGCTCCTCGCGCTGGCCGCGCGCGATCGCGAGGCCGCGCCCTCCGAGGGAGAGAGCGCGCTGCTCAGCAAGCTGCGCCTGTTCGGGCTGTCGTCGCGCGAATGGGTCGAGCTCGCGCGCGAGGTGCTGCGGCCGTTCGGGGCGCGCGCCGACGCGCACCCGCTGCCCGAGCTGGTGGGCCTGTTCTACGACGACGCCGGCGGCGAGCGGCGCTCCCCCTTCGACGCGGTCCTCGAGGAGCACCCCGACTCGCAGGCCGGGGCGCTCGTCGACGCGGCGAAGGCGGTGGCGGCCGTCACGCCCGCGATCTCGGCGCTCCTCGACGGTATCGCGTTCCTGGGCGACTATCCGCTCGCCGTGCCGCACGGGGATCGCGCCGAGCTGTGGATGGGGATCCGCCACAGCCCGCGGCGTTCGCTGCCGCTGGCGCTGGCGGCGCCCGTCCTCACCGACGGGGACGGCGCGCCGCTCCTGCCGCTCGCGCCCTACCTGCAAGCGGCGCCGCTGTTTCCCGGCGGTCCCGCCGAGCTGTTCCTCCTCGAGGGGAAGGGACGCCGCGGCGCGCGCCTGGTGGCCCTCCCCGGCGAGCTCGAGCGCGAGGACGAGGGCGCGTGGGCGGCGATCGGCCTCGCCGACGAGCCGGCCGGCGAGCCGGGCCCGGCGCTGGAGCGCTCGCCCTTCCCCGGGCTCGCGCCCTACACCGCCGACGACGCGACGCTGTTCTTCGGGCGCGAGCGCGAGATCCTGCGCTGCGCCAACCGCCTGCGCACGCGGCCGATGCTGGCGGTGATCGGACCGCCCGGCGCGGGCAAGCGCTCGTTCGTGCAGGCCGGGCTCATCCCGGCGCTGCCGGAGGACTGGCGCGCGGTCGTCATCCGCCCCGGACGCCGTCCCACGGCGGCCCTCACCGAGCGCCTGGAGGCGCACGGCATCGACGCCCCCGTCGACGATCCCGAGGCGTTCGGCGCGGCGATCCGGGCGGCGGCGCGCCCGGGCGTGCTCGTCCTGGTCGCGGTCAGGATGGAGGAGATGTTCGCCAAGCGCGTCGACGAGGCGGAACGGGCCCGCTTCGCGGCGCTCCTCGGCGCGGCCGCGCGCGACGTCGCCGACCCGGTGCGCGTCGTGATCACGCTCCCCGACGAGCTGTTCCTCCGGGCCGACGCGCTGGCCGGTCTGCGCGACCGGCTCACGTTCGAGATCCTCCGGCCGCCCGCGGCCGACGAGCTCGAGGGCATCGTGGCGGCGGCGGCGCGGCGCGCCGGGTACACGCTGGAAGACGACGCGCTCGCGCGCGACGCGGCGGCGTGGGCGTCCGGGGCGGCGGCGCCGCTGCTCGCGCTGTCGTTCGCCGGCCGGCACATGTGGGCGGAGCGCGCCGGCCGGACGCTGGCGCGCCGCGGGCTCGAGGTCGCGCGGAAGCTCCTCGACGAGGGCACGCTCGTCGAGGGAGACGACGGCCTCGAGCTGGCGCAGGAGCTGGTCGCCCCGGCGGGGCGCGAGGGGCCGCCGTTCGGCACCGAGCTGGCGCAGGCGGCCGCGCGCTGGGAGGAGCTGGAGCGCGCCCCCGAGGCGCTGTGGCACGGCGAGCGCGCCGAGGAGCTCCAGCGCTGGCTGGTGAAGGACCCGTCGCCGCTGGGCGAGCCGCTGGACGCGTTCGTGCGCGCGAGCGTTGCGACGCGCCCGCGCGCGCGGCGGTGGCTGGCGCCGCTGGCGGTGGGCGCGCTGGCCGGGCTGGCGATCGCGGCGCTCGCGCTGTCCGGCTCCGCCCCGCCGGCGACTCCGGCGGGGACGCCCGACCGCCAGCTCGCCGACACGGTGGCGCGCGCCTACGCCGCGGAGGGGCGCCGCCTGACGCTCGCCGGCGATCCCGCGCTCGGGCTCGTCTACCTCGCCGAGGCCTACGGGCGCGGCGCGCGGGGGCCGGCGGTGGAGCTGGCGCTGGCGCGGGCGCTCGAGACCACCGCGGCGGAGCTGGCCGAGGCGCGCCACGACGACGTCGTCACCGGCGTGGCGTTCTCCCCCGACGGCAAGCGGCTGCTCACGTCGAGCTGGGACGCGACGGCGCGGCTGTGGGACGCCGCCGGAGGGACGCCCCTCCTCACGCTCGCGCACGACCAGCCGATCTACGCCGCCGCGTTCAGCCCCGACGGATCGCTCGTCGCCACCGCCGGGACCGACGGCAAGGCGCGCCTGTTCGACTCGCAGACCGGCGCGCTGCGCCACACGCTCGTCGGGCATTCGGACCGCATCCGCGGCGTCGCGTTTTCCCCCGACGGCAAGAAGCTCGTCACCGCCGGCGCGGACGCCACCGCGCGCATCTGGGACACGGCGACCGGCCTGCCGCTGGCGACGCTGGCCGGCGGCAAGCGCGCCGTGACCCAGGCGACGTTCACCGCCGACGGGAAGCGCGTCGCCGCCGCCGGCGCCGACGGGACGGCGCGCATCTGGGACGCCGCGACCGGCCGCCCGGTCGCCGCTCTCGCCGGGCACGAGGACGTCGTCAACGCGGTCGCCGTCGCGCGCGACGGCGCGCTGGCCGTCACCGCGTCGGACGACGGCACGGCGCGCGTGTGGGACGCCCGCACCGGGCGCGCCCGCGCCAAGCTCGACCACCGCGCCGAGGTGGTGGCGGCGGCGTTCTCGCCGAGCGGCGAGCGCATCGTCACCGCATCCGTCGACAAGACCGCCAAGGTGTGGGATTCGGCCACCGGACGCCTGCTGTTCGTGATCTCCGGGCACGAGGGCGCGGTGACGCAGGCCGCGTTCTCGCCCGACGGAAGCCGCATCGCCACGGCGTCCGACGACCGCACGGTCCAGCTGTGGGACACCGAGACGGGCCGGCGCCTGGCCCGCCTGACCGGACACGGCGGGCGCGTGTCGACGCTGGCGTGGGCGTCCGACGGGACGCGGCTGGCGTCGGCGGGCAACGACGGGCTGGCGATCGTGTGGAACGCCCGGCCCGAGACGCCGACGGTCGGGCTGCGCGGTCACGCCGGCGCGCTCACCTGGGCGGCGTTCTCCCCCGATGGGACGCGCGCGGTCACCGCCGGCACCGACCGCGTTGCGAAGGTGTGGGACACGGCGGCGGCGCGCGAGCTGGCGACGCTGTCCGGCCACGCGGACGCCGTCCTGCGCGCGTCGTTCTCCCCCGACGGCAAGCGCATCGTCACGGCCAGCCTCGATCGGACGGCGCGAGTGTGGGACGCGGCCACCGGCGCCGCGACGGCGACGCTCGCCGGCCATACCGGCCCGGTCCTCGACGCGACGTTCTCGCCCGACGGGATGCGCGTGGCCACGGCGAGCTGGGACAAGTCGGCGATTCTATGGGACGCGGCCACGGGCGCGCAGGTGCGCGCGCTCACCGGCTTCCGCGACAAGGTCTACGGGGTGACGTTCTCCCCCGACGGCGCGCGCCTCGTCGCCGCCACCGACGGTCCGGCGCGCGTGTTCGACGCGCGCACCGGCGCCGAGCTCGAGGCGTTCCCCGCCCGCGTGCTGCTCGCCCGCTTCGACCCCGCCGGCCGCCGCCTCGCCGGGGTCGGCCTGGATCAGTCGCTGCGCGTGTGGGACTTCGGCGCGCGCGCGTCGGTCGCCGAGATGGAGGGGCACGTCGGCGACGTGGAGGACGTGGAGGTGTCGCCCGACGGGCGGCTCCTCACCAGCGCCGGCGCCGACGGCACCGCCAAGGTGTGGGACGCCGAGAGCGGCGATCTCATCCTGTCGTTCGAGCAGAACGACAAGCGGGTGACGTCGGCGAGCTTCTCGCCCGACGGCCGGCGCCTGCTCACGTCGTCGGCGGACGGGACGGCGCTGCTGCGGCCGCTGCCCGCGTTCACGCTCGATCCCGCCCGGCTGCGCGCGGTCGTGCGCTGCCGCGTGCCCTACCGGCTGGAGGACGGGCGCCTCGTCCGCATGGCGCAAGATGCCAACGCCTGCCGCGGGGAGCGGTGATGGTCGCGCGGATCTATGCGTTCCTCGGGGCCGCGAACGCGTTCCTCGCCGTCGCCGCGGGGGCGTTCGGGGCGCACGCGCTGCGCGCGCGGCTCGACGAGCGGATGCGCGAGGCGTTCGAGACGGGCGCACGCTATCACCTCATCCACGCCGTCGGTCTCATGGGCGTGGCGTGGCTGTGCTCGCGCGGCGCGCCCGCGGCGCCGCTCGCGGGCGGCCTGATGACGGCGGGGATCGTCCTGTTCTCGGGCAGCCTCTACGCGCTCGCGCTGACCGGCGCGCGCGCGTTCGGCGCCGTCACGCCCGTCGGCGGCGTCTGCTTCCTCGCGGCGTGGGCCGCCGCGGCCTACGCGGCGCTGCGCGGCTCGCTGTAGCCGGTGCAACACCTGCAACACGTGCAACACCTGCATGGTCGCGCTCACCGACGGAGAATGGCCCTTGACACCACCCCCGCGCGGTCGCAGGGAGAAGGCACCATGAAGAAAATGATCGTGTTTGTCGGGTTTCTCTTCTCCGCCTGCGGCGGCATCAGCACCGCCGAGCAGGTGAGGATTCGCGCCGCGAACGACCTCCGCTGCGAGGCGTCGCAGGTGCAGACCGCGCAGGTCGACGCCAGCACCGTGCGCGCGACCGGCTGCGGCCAGGAGCGCACGTACGTCCAGGAGTGCACGGGCGACAGCACGCACTGCAACTGGCGCGGCCACGCCGCGGCCACCGCCGAGACGCCGGCCGCGAGCCCGCAGTAGCGGCGCGGCCTGGGCTTGAGTCCGGGCCTGGCCCGACTGCAAGCTCCCTCATCCGCCCTCTGGGCAGGGCATGCCTGCGCTGACCCACGCTTCCCAAGCTTCCACGAAGCCTCCCGTCGAGCTCCGTCCCGAGAGCAGCATTACCGTGAAGATTGCGGTGCGAGAGTAAATCCCCCGAGCAGCGCGCCGCGGTGGCGCTCCGCTCCCGCGATTCGACCTCGGCGAGCCATGTCGGGCACCCGGCCCTAACTCGAGCGTCACCTCGCCCCACGGGCCCGCCCCGATTCCGAAGATGATCCCGCCCTCGAGCACGAACATGTCATGTGTGACGCCGACCCCGCGCTTGACGTGCGCCGCGGCACGCGCGACGCTGGGGACATGGACAGGGGATCTAGGCGCGCGCGCGTCGCGCAGGCGGCAACGTTCGTTTGCATCTTCTCGGGCGCCGGTGCCGGCCACGCGGGGGCGCCGGCCGCCGACACGATCCCGATCAAGCCGCGGGAGCTGCCCGGGCTCACCTTCGCGCTCCCCGAGGCGAAGGAGGTGGATTCGAAGATCGCCTACACCTCGGGCGTGCTGCGGATGGTGATCGAAGCCAAGCACGTCGTGTTCTCGCTGACGTGGGACGGCGGCGGGCTGCCCGAGGACGAGGAGCTTCGGGCGGCGGTCATGTCGATGCTCAAGCTGGAGGCGCGCCCCGAGCCGGTCGATTTCCCCGTCGGTGGCGGGCTGCCGCACCGGTCGCTGCGTTTCGTGCGCCAGGGCGTGCCCGGAAACTTCACGTCGTTCACGTGCGGCGGTCGGCGGTTCTCGTGGCTCACCCTCGGCGACGGCGCGCAATCGGTCCACACGCGCGCGCTCGCGAGCGCGCGCTGCCACCCCGACCCCGCGCAGGAAGCGGCCGAAGTCGTTCCGGTCGTGATGCACGTCCCCGCCGACTGGAAGCGCGTGCCCGCGGCCGCGGGGCAGCTCCTCCTCGCCGGGGCGAGCGGGACGGTGCTCGTGCGCGCAATCCCGGGCAAGCACGACCCCGGCGCCATGGAGCGGATCATTCCGTCGATCGCGAACGCGCTCCACGCGGACCTTCACCTCGAGCCGCGCGAAACCGTGAAGGGACCCCACGGTACGCGCGACGTATGGTACGGCTTGCTCACGATCAAGGACGAGAAGATGCCGCTCCTCGTGTCCGCGTGGCCCTGCGCCGACCGCGGCATAGGCCTGATCCTTTTCCATCTGCCCAAGACGGACGCTAAGACCGCGCTGACGTTCGTGCTCGACGCGCGCTGCGCCGCGGCCGGAGAAAAGATCCCCGATTACGGAGCGACGTCCGTGCGCTGATCGGGCTCAGCCCATATCGACGCTCAGTGGCCATCGCTTGACAGGGCGACGACGACGGGGCAGCGTCCCGTCATGACAAGGACCGTGGTGTTTTTCCTCGCCGGCGCCGTCCTCGCCGCAGCCGCCGGGCGCGCGCTCGCCGCGCCGCCGCCGGGCGCCGCGAAAGGGCCCGCGCCCAAGCCGCCGACGGCCGAGCAGCAGAAGAAATACAGGGAAGCCCTGAACCGGGGACGGACGCTCGAGAAGAAGGGCGACTGGGCGGGCGCGATCGCGGCGTTCAATCAAGCGCTCGCCGCCATTCCCAATGACGCGACCGCCCATTCCGAGATTAGCCTGTGCGGCTTCCAGAAGAAGGACTACAAGCTCGCCGAGGACGCCGCGCGCAAGTCGGTCGCGTTCGCGACCAACCCGAAGGTGCGCGCGGCCTCGCTGTACAACCTGGGACGGGTGCAGGAGCAGCGCGGCGAGAAGGCGGCGGCCATCGAATCGTACTCGCAATCGCTCCTCGACCGGCCGAACAAGACGGTGCGCGAGCGGCTCCTCAAGCTCGATCCGAACGCCGCGGCAGCGACCGATCCGGTCGCGCCCAAGCCGATGGACGGGCCGTTCGCGAGCCTGGAGAAGTGGTGCAAGGACAGCTCCGACCGGGCCGCGTGCGAAGCGAGCGGCGAGCCGGGCGACAGCGCGGAGGGCGAGGAGAAGGCGCCCCAGTTCACCTGCAAGTGGGACAAGCCGGACAAGACCATCGACAAGCCGTCGGCGCCCTACAAGGAGATCCGGTACTTCAGCACCGAGTGCTCGCAGCGCGGCGGGGACCTGGTGACCGCGGACTATTACCTGGCGATCAAGCTGCCGACGGGCTGGTACCTCGCGGGGCAAGCCGGATCGACGCTCAATTCGATGAAGCAGATGAACGAGCTCACGGTGGAGAAGCTCGAGGTGCGCGACGTGGTCCCGGGCGGCGCGCCCGAGGTGGTGCTGCGCACGCAGACGACGTCGGATTACCGCGGGACCGATTCGGTCGACTCCACGTGGCTGAACGTCGCCGGCGTGGGTCCGTCGGGGCGGCCGAGCGCCACGGCGCAGATCCTGCTCTCGCAAACCGAGACCCAGATGGACCTCGACACGATGGACGCCGACGGCAATGCCAAGGAGACGAGCTCCGGGGCGACGCTGGAGGCCAGCTTTCTGCCGGACGGCGTGCTGGAGATCAAGGGACCGTTCAAGAAGGTGGGCGGGGGGATCGATGCCGATCGCACCGCCCCGCTCCTCGGCAAGCACCAGCTGCTGTTCCCGTAGTGCGGCGCCCGAACCCCATCGCGGCCGGCCTCGCCGTCGCGCTTGCGTGCGGCGCGGCGTGGGCGCAGTCTCCGCCGCCCGACGCCGTGACCCGCGCCTCGCCCTCGCCGCCGTCTACGAAGACGAAGACGACGCCGATCGTGGCGGGGCACGTCGACGGGGCGGCGCTGCGGGCGCGCAACCGCGGGCGGCTGGCGGCGGATCGCGCGCCGGTGACAATCCTCAGCGGCACGAGCCCGCTCGAGCTCGGGCAGCGCATCTGCGAGCGGGTCGTGCCGCGGCGGCCGGCGTCGACGCCGGTGCTGCTGAAGCCCAACCTGGGCGGCTTCGACTGGTGGAAGACGGTGCGGGCGCCGGGCGACGACGACGGCCTCACGGGGCGGATCACCCAGCCTGAGTTCGTGCGCGGCGTGATCCGGTGCCTGAAGGCGCGCGGGCACACGCGGATCGCGATCGCGGATGGCTGGGACTCGCCGCATGCCGACTGGATGAAGCTCGTGCGCCTGTCGGGCTATGAAGCGATGGCGCGGGAGGAGGGCGTGCCGGTCTACGCGCTCGACGACGACGGCGTGTTCGACGTCGAGGGGGCGCGGCCGGGGCAGCCCGTCGGGGTCTCGGGCATGGAGAAGACGCGCGTCCCGACGCTGCTCGTGCCCAGCGCCGTGGCCGAGCACCTCGAGCGCGGGCTGTTCATCTCGATCCCCAAGCTGAAGGCGCACCGGTTCGCGGTGTTCTCGATCGGGCTGAAGGGGATGCAGGGCGTGGTGATGATGTCGGATGCGGCGCCGGCGCACCGCCAGAAGTACCGCATGCACCGCGAGCTCACCGGATACCTGAAGGCGCGGAAGCGGCGGCTGCCCGAGAGGCCGGGCGAGCGCGCGACGTACGTGGCCGCGCTCGAGGCGTTCGCGGAGCGCATCGCCGACGTGGTCGAGGTCGAGGCGCCGGACGCGGTGCTGGTGGACGCGGCGCCGTTCGTGGCCGGCGACGGGTTCCAAAAGCTGTGGCCGTCGTCGGAGATGCTGGCCGTGGGCGGGACCAACGTCGTGCTCGTCGATCGCATCGGCGCCGAGCTGCTCGGGCTATGGAACAACCCGGCGCTCGGCCGCGAGCTCGGCGGGCACACGACGTCGCCGCTGCTGGAGGCCGCGGCGCGACGCTTCGGCGTCGACGTCGGCGAGCCGGCGGTCGACGGCGACGGCGCCGAGCTGCTGCACCGGAAGCGGCCGGTGCATTACATCGCGATGGCGCCGTTCGAGATCCACGACGAGCCCTGACCTACCCGCCCGACCCCCGCCGCGCGCGCTGGGCCGCCAGGCGCTCGGCGAGGTGGGGTTGGTTCGCCATGAGCAGACGCTCGACGATGCGGTCGCCCACGAGGTGCTCCTCGACGATCTCGGTCACGTCGGCGAGCGTCACGTGCCCGTACCACACCTCGTCGGGATAGATGACGACGGTGCAGCCGTTCTCGCACTGGTCGAGGCACCCGGCCGCGTTGGCGCGCATGCGCCCCTTCAGGCCGCGCAGCGCGACCTCCTGCTTGAACCGCTCGCGGATCTCCTCCGAGCCCTTCTGCGCGCACGAGCCCTTGGGGTTGTCGGGGTCGCGGCGGTTGATGCAGATGAATATGTGCTTCTCGTAGCGCGGCATCAGCGGAGCATCTCCCTGGCGATGATGAGCTTCTGGATCTCGCTCGTCCCCTCGTAGATGCGCAGCGACCGCACCTCGCGATAGAGCTCCTCCACCTTCACGCCGCGCACGACGCCCAGGCCGCCGTGGAGCTGCACGGCGGCGTCGACGATTCGCTGGGCCGCCTCGGTGGCAAAGAGCTTGGCCATCGCTACGTCGATCTTGGCCCGCGTCGCGCACGCGCGCCGCACCAACCCGCGCGCCGCCTCGAGCTCGGTGCGGCACTCGGCCAGGCGCGCCTGCGTGAGCTGCAGCTCCGCCAGCGTCCGCCCGAACTGGCGCCGCACCTTCACCCGCGCGACCGCCTCGTCGAGCGCGCGCGCCGCCATGCCGCACGCCGCCGCGGCGACGGAGGCGCGGAACGTGTCGAGCGTCGCCATCGCCAGGCGGATGCCCTCGCCCTCCCCGCCCACCCGGCGGGACGCAGGCACGACGACGCCGTCGAGCTCCAGGGAGCCGATGGGGTGCGCGACCGACAGCGGCACGTCGTCGACGACGCGCAGGCCGTCGTCGCGCGCGACCACGAACGCCGCCGGTCCCCCGTCGGTCATCGCGAACGTCACGAACCACTCGGCGATCGGCGCGTTGGAGATGAACGTCTTCCGCCCCGACAGGGCATAGGCGTCGCCGCGCCGCTCGGCGCGCGCCTGCATCGCGGCGACGTCGCTCCCCGCCTCCGCCTCGGTCAGCGCGAAGCCGCAGGCGGCGGCCCCGGCGCGCACCGGCCCGACCCAGCGTTCGCGCTCGGGATGCTCGGCCAGCGGATGGCAGCCGAGCCCGTTCACCGCGAGGATCGAGTCGGCCGCGGCCGAGCGATAGGCCACCGCCTCGCGCGCCGCGCATAACTCCGCCAAATCGACCGGCGCGCGCGTCGCCACCGCGGTCAGGCCGAGCTCGCCCAGCCGCGCCGTCAGGGCGCGCGCGTCCTCGACACCCTCGAGCTCGCGCGCGGCGGCGGCGAAGTCCATCACCGGCCTTCGAACTGGGGCTCGCGCTTGTCCACGAACGCCTGGAACGCCTCGCGGAAGTCGCGCGTCTGCATGCAGATCTGCTGCGCCTGCGCCTCCGCCTCGAGCGCCTGCGGAAGGGACATCGACAGCTCGGCGTTGAGGAGCTCCTTGGTCATCGCCAGCGCGAAGCCCGGCCCGCGCGCGAGCCGTTCGGCCAGGCGCATCGACGCGCCGAGGAGCTCCTCGGGCGGGACGACCTTGTTGGCGAGGCCGATCCGCTCGCACTCCGGCGCGGCGACCGCGTCGCCGAGCATGAGCAGCTCCGTCGCGCGTCCGAGCCCGACGACGCGCGGCAAGAGGAACGCGGCCCCCATGTCTGCGCCGGCGAGCCCCACGCGCACGAACAGGAACACCATCTTCGCGGTGGCGGCCATGACGCGCATGTCGGCGGCGAGCGCGATCACCGCGCCCGCCCCCGCCGCCACGCCGTTCACCGCGGCGACGATCGGCTTGCGCAGCCGCCGCATGTTGCCGATGAGCTCGCCGGTCATGCGCGTGAACGCGAGCAGCTCGCGCCCCTCCATTTTGACGAGCTCGCCGATGATCTCGTGCACGTCGCCGCCCGACGAGAACGCCCGCCCGGCGCCGGTCACCACCACCGCGCGCACGCCCGCGTCGCGCTCCGCCGCGGCGAACCAGTCGCACAGCTCGCGGTAGACGTCGAACGTGAGCGCGTTCAGCTTGTCCGGCCGGTCGAGCGTCACCGTCGCCACGCCCGCCGGCGTCACGTCGAAGCGGGTCACGGCTTCACCGCCAGCGCCTGGATTTCCACCTTCGCCCCCGGCTCGAGCAGCCCCGCCACCTCCACCAGCGCCGTCGCCGGATAGTGGCGCCCCATGACCTTGCGGTACGCCTCGCCCACCGCCTGCAGCGACGCGACGTATTCCCTCCGGTCGGTGACGTAGATCGTGAGCGACACGATGTCCTCCGGCGAGGCCCCGGCCTCGCGCACCACCGCCGCGACGTTGGCGAGCGCCTGCCCCAGCTGCTCGGCGAAGCCGGCGCCCACCAGCACGCCGCGCTCGTCCCAGCCGATCTGTCCCGCGACGGCGATGACCTCGCCGCGCGCGACCATGCCGTGGGAGTACCCCCGCGGGCGCGGCCACCCCGGCGGTTGCAGCGGGCGCCCGGGCATCAGGCCATCACCTGCCCGCCGTCGACGTGCCACGCCTGGCCGGTCACGCCCGCGGCGCCGTCGCCGGCGAGGAACAGCGTCAGCCGCGCGACCTCGTCGGCGGTCATGGCGCGCCGCTGCGGCACCACGCGCAAGAGCTCCTCGCGCGCCGCGTCGGCGGACCGTCCGGTCTTGGCGACGATCCGCTCGATGGCGCGGTCGAGCATCTCGGTCTCGGTCCAGCCCGGACAGACGCAGTTCGCCGTCGGGCCCTTGGCGCCGAGCTCGTGCGCCAGCGAGCGGCACAGTCCGAGCACGGCGTGCTTCGACGCGGAGTAGGCGGACGTGTAGGAGAAACCGATGCGCGCGGCGGTCGACGCGATGAACAGGATCCGACCCGCGCGCCCCGCCGCGACGACGTCGGGCAGGAAGGTCCGCGTGACGCGCACCGGGCCGTGGAGGTTGATCTCGAAGCATTGGTGCCAGGTGTCGTCGTCGGTGTCCTGGAACCGGCGCGACGGCGCGACCCCCGCGTTGTTGATGACGATCGCGGGCGGCCCCAGCCGCTCGCGCACCATCGCGGCCCAGGCCTCGACGTCGGCCGTCGATGTCACGTCGCAGCGCGTCGCCAGCGCGCCGGTCTCGGCCGCGACCTGGGCGAGCGCGCGCTCGTCGCGCCCGGACACGGCGACGCGGGCGCCGGCCGCCGCGAACGCGCGCGCGATGGCGGCGCCGATGCCCCGACCCCCGCCCGAGATGACGGCGACGCGTCCGTGTAGGTCCATGGTCGAAAACTATACCTAAAAGGACGCCCCCCGCCTGGTCAGGGCGGAGGGCGTTCGAAAAGGTGCTCGGCTCATCGCGCACCAGGGGGAGGAGCGGATACCAGCCGCGCGTCGCGCCGTGCACCCCGGATGGTTGCTGTCGATACGACCCAGGGGCAGATTTGGATGCCATATGACGGAGGGAATGCCCTTCGTCAAGTGTCGGCGCATCACCGCCGGCGGCCGATCGCGGCGATTTCCTGAAAGAAACCGTCGATTTCGTCCTCGCGCGTGTAGAAATGCGGAGATATGCGGATGCCCACCCCGGGGCGGTGGTCACAGAAGAACTTGCGGCGGTTGAGCTCGCGCGCGACGGCGTCCGAGCCGTCGAAATCGAAGACCACCGAGCCGCCCCGCTCTTCCGCCGCCCGCGGCGAGCGCAGGCGGAAGCCCCGCCCGTCGATCGCGTCGATGATGCGCTGGGTCAGGCGGACCGACTTCTCGCGGATCCGCGCCACGCCCACCTCGGCGACGATCTCCGCCCCGGCGCGCGCCTGGTAGAGGGCGGCGATCGCCGGCGTGCCGCCAGCGTACCGCCACACGTTCGGCGCGTAGCGCTGCTCGGGCATCGTGAACGCGAACGGGTGCTCGTGCCCGAACCAACCGGTCACGCGGGGCGCGAACCGTGGGACGAGGTCGGACCGCACGTAGAGGTAGGCCGCGCCCGGACCGCCGCACAGCCATTTCACCGACCCGCCGCAGGCGAAGTCCACGTCGAGATCGACGACGTCCACCGGCAGCGTGCCGGTCGACTGGTAGGTGTCGAGGATGACGAGCGCGCCGACCGCGTGCGCGCGGGCGACGATGCGCTTGACGTCCTGGATGCACGCCGTCTTGAACAGGACGTGCGAGATGGGGACGACGAGCGTCTCCTCGTCGATCGCCGCGCACAGGCGCTCGGCGGCGACGCAGACGTCGTCGGGCCGCTCGGCGGGGACGACGACCACGCGCGCCCCGCGCCGCTCCTCCGCCTTCCACACGTAGCTCACGGACGGGAAGTTGTGCTCGTCGTAGACGACCTTGTTGCGCGGCGCCGCGTAGTCGAAGCACGACGCGAGCACCGACTCGATCGTCGACACGTTCTGGTTCATGATGACCGTGCCGGCCGGCGCGCCGAGGAGGCGCGCGATGCGCGCGGCCGCCGCGTCCACCTCGGGGAGCCATACGTCCCAGGCGGTGATCGAGCGCTCGGTCCACAGGCGCCCGAACTCGGCGAGCGCGTCCGCGGCGCGGCGCGGCATCGCGCCGAGCGAGTGGGAGATGAGGTGCACGCACCCCTCGAGCGAGGGGAACTCCTTGCGCCATTCGAGAAGTGAGTCGGTCATTGTATGCGCCCGGCTCGCACGGGCTCAGCGCTCCAAGTCGCTTCGACTGCGTCTCGCTCCACGTCGCTTCTCCTTCGCCCGTGCTCGCCGGGCTAACCGTGGTACCCGGCGTCGGAGCCTAGCATCGTCCGCGTCCACTCGGCGAACACCTCGTCGCGCACCTCCCACAGCGCCGGGAAGAATTGCTGCCTCATCCCCCGCTCGAGGAGCTCCGACGGCTTGCCCTTGAGCGACGGCGTGCCGGCGCCGATGACGCGGTAGACGAGCATGAGGTGGCGCTGCCGCCACAGCTGGAGGAGCTGATCCATCTCGGTCAGCGCCTCGCAGGCCAGGTACAAAGGACGGTTCGCCTCGTGCGCCTCGTACACCTGCCTGAGCGTCACGCCGCGGCGCGAGAGTACGGTTTGCAGCGCGGGCCAGACCTTTTCTCCCGGGATCTTGAGGAGATGCCGGAACCCGGGCGATTCCTGCCCCGAGCCGTGCCCGAGCACGGTGCGGATCGTCATGTAGTCGCGCGGGGCCATCGTGTCGAGAAGGTCGAGCTGCGCGAGTAGGAGCCGCTGGATGCGCGCGATCCGGGCGAACGTCGCCACCGCGGCGTCGAGCTTGTCGTCCTCCAGGAGGGCGACCGCGTGGTCCACCTCGTGGGCGATGAGCTTCATCCACAGCTCCGCGACCTGGTGAACCACCTGGAACTGCATCTCGTCGTGGGTGGCCAGGCCGTCGGCGGGCTTCTGCAGCGCCAGGAGCTCGGTGGTGCGGATGTACTTCTCGTAGTCGGTCAAGGGTACCATCGGGGCGACTCCTGCATGATGAAACCAGCAAAATTGCTGGAGAAAAGACGCAATTGTTAGCACTCTCGGTCAGTGGTTGACAATTCTCTGTCCGTGGCTAGGCTATCCCGCGCCAACTCAACGGAGGGAAGGTTATGACCATTCGTCCGCTCTACGATCGTGTACTCGTAAAGCGCCTGGAGAGCGAGGAGAAGACGGCCGGAGGCCTCTTCATCCCCGACACCGCGAAGGAGAAGCCCATCGAGGCCCGCGTGGTGGCCGTCGGCTCCGGCAAGATCCTCGACGACGGCTCGCTGCGCAAGCCGGAGGTGAAGGCCGGCGACCGCGTCCTGTTCGCCAAGTACTCGGGCTCCGAAGTGAAGCTCGACGGCGAGGAACACCTGATCCTGCGCGAGGAGGACATCCTCGCCGTTCTCGAGTAAGGAGACCCACATGGCTGCCAAGGACATCGTATTTGCCGCCAACGCCCGCAGCGAGATCGCGCGCGGCCTGAACATCCTCGCCAACGCCGTGAAGGTGACCCTGGGTCCCCGCGGCCGCAACGTCGTCATCGAGAAGAGCTGGGGCTCGCCGACGGTCACCAAGGACGGTGTCACCGTCGCCAAGGAGATCGAGCTCGAGGACAAGCTCGCCAACATGGGCGCGCAGATGGTGAAGGAGGTCGCATCCAAGACCTCCGACGTGGCCGGCGACGGCACCACCACCGCCACCGTGCTCGCGCAGGCGATCTACCTCGAGGGCGCCAAGCTCGTCGCCGCCGGGGCGAACCCGATGGACATCAAGCGCGGCATCGAGGCCGGCGTCGAGGCGGTGGTCGCCCACCTCAAGGAGCAGTCCAAGCCGACCAAGGGCAAGACCGAGATCGCCCAGGTCGGCACCATCTCCGCCAACGGCGACAAGGTCATCGGCGACCTCATCGCCGAGGCGATGGAGAAGGTGGGCAAGGAGGGCGTCATCACCGTCGAGGAAGCGAAGTCGATGGAGACGACGATGGACGTGGTCGAGGGCATGCAATTCGACCGCGGCTACCTGTCGCCGTACTTCGTGACCGACGCCGAGCGCATGGAGTGCGTGCTCGAGGACGCGTACCTGCTCATCCACGAGAAGAAGATCAGCTCGATGAAGGACCTGCTCCCCGTGCTCGAGCAGGTGGCCAAGTCGGGCAAGCCGCTCGTCGTCGTCGCCGAGGACGTGGACGGCGAGGCGCTCGCCACCCTGGTGGTGAACAAGCTGCGCGGCACGCTGCAGGTGTGCGCGGTCAAGGCGCCCGGATTCGGCGATCGCCGCAAGGAGATGCTGAAGGACCTGGCGATCCTGACCGGCGGCCAGGCGATCACCGAGGATCTCGGCCTCAAGCTCGAGAACCTCAGCCTCAAGGACCTCGGCCGCGCCAAGCGCGTCACCGTCGACAAGGACAACACCACGGTGGTCGAGGGCATCGGCAAGAAGTCCGACATCGACGCCCGCGTGAAGCAGATCCGCACGCAGATCGAGGAGACCACCTCGGACTACGACCGCGAGAAGCTGCAGGAGCGGCTGGCCAAGCTCGTCGGCGGCGTCGCCGTCATCAAGGTCGGCGCGGCGACCGAGGTCGAGATGAAGGAGAAGAAGGCGCGCGTCGAGGACGCGCTCCACGCGACCCGCGCGGCCGTCGAGGAGGGCATCGTGCCGGGCGGCGGCGTGGCCCTCATCCGCGCGCTCGCGGCGCTCGACGCGCTCAAGTTCGAGGACGACCGCCGCTTCGGCGTGAACATCCTCCGTCGCTCGATGGAAGAGCCCCTGCGCCAGATCGCCAACAACGCCGGCACGGACGGCTCGATCGTGCTCGAGAAGGTGCGCACGGGCAACGGCGCGTTCGGCTTCAACGCCGCGACGCTGGTCTACGAGGACCTCGTTCAGTCCGGCGTCATCGATCCGACCAAGGTCGTGCGCTCGGCGCTGCAGAACGCGACGTCGGTGGCCGGGCTGATGCTCACCACCGAGGCGCTCGTCGCCGAGAAGCCGAAGAAGGCCGAGAAGGGCCCCGGCCCGGGCGGCCCCCCGGGCGGCGGCGACATGGACTTCTAACCCGTCGCAGATCGAAGGACCCGAGGGTCGCGTCGCGAGACGCGGCCCTTTTTTTTCGCGTAGAGTCGGGGCGTGACGTTCGCCGAGCGCGTGCTCGCCCACTACCGCCGCCATCGCCGCGATCTGCCCTGGCGCGCGACGCGCGATCCGTACGCCATCTGGGTGTCCGAGATCATGCTGCAGCAGACGCGGACGGCGACGGTGATCGCGTACTGGCGGCGGTGGATGGAGCGGTTCCCGACGGTGACGGCGCTGGCGCGCGCGCCGCTCGACGACGTCCTCGCCGCCTGGTCGGGGCTCGGCTACTACCGCCGCGCGCGCATGCTCCACCGCGCCGCGCGGGAGGTCCTCGCGCGCTTCGGCGGCCGGCTGCCCGAGGAGCCGGAGCTCCTCGCCGAGCTCCCCGGGCTCGGCCCGTACACGGTGGGCGCGATCGCGTCGATCGCGTTCGACCGGCCGGTCCCGGTCGTCGACGGCAACGTGGAGCGCATCCTCGCGCGCGTGCATGGTATGGCCCGGCCGGCCCGGCGCGAGCTGTGGGCGCTGGCGCGGTCGCTCGTGCCCGCCGCCGGCGCCGGCGACTACAACCAGGGCCTCATGGACATCGGCGCCACCATCTGCTCGCCCGCGGCGCCGCGCTGCCTCGTGTGCCCGCTCGCCGATGTCTGCCGCGCCCGCGCCGCCGGACGCCAGGAGGACATCCCGGAAAAACGCCCCCGGCGCGCGGTCCCCGAGATCGCCGTCGACGCGGCGCTGGTGGTGCGCGGCGGGCGGTGGCTCCTGTGCCGCCGCGCCCCCGAGGGCCTGTTCGGCGGGTTGTGGGAGCTGCCGGAGGCGGCGGCGCTCGCCGGCGTCACCGTCGACGACGACGTCCTGGCCGAGCACACGCACCAGCTCACCCACCGGACGATGCGCTACCGCGTGCGCGCCGGACGCGGCACGCCGCGGCGGCTGCCGCCCTACGATCGCGCCCGCTGGGTCGCGCCGGGCGCGATACCGGGCCTGGGCGTGTCGTCCGCGACGCTTGCGCTGGTGGCCCGCCTCTGCGAAACAGAAGGTTCATGGCCAACACCGAACGCGCGAAAGCGCTCTTCCTCGAAGGGTTCACCAAGATCCTCGACGGGCTCGCCCAGCTCGGCTACGACACCGTCGGCGACGCGAACTTCACCGACACCCCCGGCCGCGCCGCGCGCGCGTTCGCGGAGATGAACCTCTGCTCGACGAGCGTGGACGAGGAAATCGACCAGATGTTCTCGCGGACCTTCCCCGCGAAGTACGACGAGATGGTGATCTCCAAGCACAACGTCTCGTTCGGGATGTGCCCGCACCACCTTCTGCCCATCATCTACCGCATCAGCGTGGCGTACATCCCGCGCGCCAAGGTGCTGGGGATCAGCAAGCTGTCGCGCCTGGCGCAGCTCATGGCGCGGCGGCCGGTCCTGCAGGAGGACCTGACCGAGTCGTTCGCCCACTTGCTCCACCACCGGCTCGAGAGCCAGGGCGGCGCGGCCTACGTCGAGGGACTGCACCTGTGCATGGCCGCGCGCGGGGCCAACGCCCACGAGGCGCGCGTCGTCACCAGCGCCGTCCACGGCGTGTTCCGCCACCAGCCCGAGACGCGGCAGGAGTTTCTCGACCTCGTGACGACGGACCATCCGCGGCTGCTGTAGCGGCGTGGGGGTTCCGCCTGTGGTCGCGATCCCGGATGCGACGTGGGCGGCCCGCCGACGCCGACGCCAACGCAAACGCCAACGCATTCGCCGGATCCCCTTGACCCTAGATGGCAATACACGTATGGTAATGCATAGTGGCGCCGGCCGCGCGGAAGATCGCAAACAGTTTCGGCGGATTACGCCAGCTGGCGGATATCCTCACCGAAGCGAGCCCGGATCCTCGAGCCGAACGCCGCGCGCTCCGGCTGACGGCCGGGCTGGGGGCCACGGCCGTCCCGCTCCTCGTGCGCAAGCTTCTCGGCGAGGAGCGGGAATCCTCGCTCGCGTACCTGCTCCTCTCGACCCTTGCGACCGACCGCGCCACCTTGGCCCTCCGGCACGTGGCGCTCGACGAATCTCTGCCCGACGACAAGCGCGCCCTGGCGATCGCGCTCCTGGGCGAGCGCGGCGCCATGCCGGTGGGCATCCGGCTCGCCGACGAGCGGGCCCTGCGCCGGCGGGCCGCGCTCGCCCTCGCCGGGCGCCTCCGGACCCCGGCGGACGTGGCGCGCGCCGCCGATCTGCTCCTCGAGCAGGTCGCCCCCGAAGATCTGCCCGCGCTGGCCGAGGGGCTGGCGGAGTCGAGCGGCGCCCACGTGAGCCCGCTCGTCGACGAGCTGCTCCTGCGCGACGAGCTCCCTCGGCCGGTGCGGAACGCGCTGCGCGAGCTGCGCCGGCGCGTGGGCGACGCCGTGCTCCCCCCGGTGGCGGCCGCGGCGCCGGCGCGGGTGCGCATCGGTCGCGGCGCGGACGGGAGCCACATCGTCCTGTGCGCGCGCGGCGGCGGCGGGACCGAGCGCCTCCTGTGCGCGTCGCTCGGCGCCGGCGGGCTGGGCGCCGCGTCGTACGACGCCGAGGCCCGCCCCGGCGCGTGGCGCCGCGCGTCGGCGAAGGCGGAGGCGGCGGGATACGTCCTCC
Source organism: Haliangiales bacterium (assembly GCA_035259575.1). GTDB lineage: Bacteria > Myxococcota_A > Polyangia > Haliangiales > SHYZ01 > DATFWE01. The sequence goes on along the minus strand of DATFWE010000013.1, from coordinate 23,229 downwards.
GCGACGCGAGCCCGTCGGAGGCGGCCGCGCTGGTCGCCCGCGCCGCGCGCGCCAGCCGCGCCGCCGGCGCGCGCCTTCCCCGCGGGTACTATCTCGGCCGCGATCTGCTCGGGCTCTACGACGAGCACGCCACCGCCGAGGCCGCGGGGGGAACGCGCAGCCTGCATGTCAAATCGACGTCGCTGTCGCGCGGCACGCAGCTCCTCGCCAAGCGCGACATCGCGGGGGCGCGCCGCGCGTTCGCCGCCTACGTGCTCGATCGCCCCGAGGACGCCGAGGGACGCTCCTGCCTCGGCCTGTGCCTGCTCGAGCTGGGCGAGCACGAGGAGGCGCTGCGCGAGCTCGCCCGCGCGGCCCGTCTCGAGCCGGACGAGCCGCTGCGCCACTGGAACCTGGCCGCGGCGGCGCGCGAGGCCGGCAAGCCCGGCACCTGCTACCTGGCGCTGCGCGACTACGAGCGGTCGGGCGACCGCGGGCGCGGCGCCGCCGCCCGCCGCCGCTCCGCGCGCGGCTTCCTCGACGGGTTCGCCCGCTTCGTCGCCGTCGAGCACCCCGCCGCCGACGCCGAGGACATCGCCCGCGGCGAGGAGATCTTCGACCGCGCCTACCGGCACCTGGTGGCGGGGCGATTCGACGACGCCGCGACCGGTTTCGAGGCGGTGGTGAAGCTCGTGCCGTCGCACTACGCGTCGTGGGGAAACCTCGGCGCGGCCTACGCCCGCTTGGGCCGGCTCGCCGACGCCGAGCGCTGCCTGCGCCGCGCGCTCGACGTCCGGCCCGACTACGAGCCGGCGCAGCGGAACCTGGCCGCGATCCTCGAGTAGAGCCGGTCTACCGCGGCACGACGACCGCGTCGCCGGAGAGCACGAGCGTCACGCTGTTCGTCGGTCCACCGGGGGAGCACCGGCTCGTCGCCGGGACCTGCCCGGCGAGCGCGACGACGTAGGTGGCGCCCGCCTGGGCGCAGAAACCCGAGAACGTGATCGTGCCGGTCGGCGTCCCGTCCTTCGTGAACATGCAGCCGGCGAGCTCGCCGGTGAGGCTCTCGAGCTTCACCATGGTGGCGTCGGCGAGGTCGATCGCCGCCGCGCGGATGAGATCGGGCCGCGGCAGGCAGAGCGCGATGCCGAACTGCCCGCCGCTCCCCACCTGCTCACCGATGATGGTGACGCTCACCACCGACGATCCGGCGGCGGGGCAATCGTTGTTCGCGCCCCACTTGAGACCCTTGTACGCGGTCGAATTCGCCCCGATCGACACGAACAGCCCGGCGAGGCCGGCGTCGGGCGACGCCGTGCACACCGGCGTGCCGCCGTCCCCGGAGCAGGCGCATAGACAAACGAGCACGAGCGCGCGCATCAGTACGAGAATGGCACCGACATGCCGACCTGCGCCACCCAGGCGTTGCCGAAAGTCGACGTCTGCCACAGCCGCTCGACGCTGAGGTCGAAGCGGATGTCGCCCCAGTCGCCCGTCACGCCGAGGAGCGACAGCGCGCCGGACACCTGCCCGCCCAGCGTGTGCGTCATGAACGAGGCCAGCTTCCCGTCGGCGGTCACGTACGTCTGCGGGTCCGAGATCTGCGCCTGCGTGTAGACGTCCTGGTAGAAGTCGGCCGCGTTCTGCGTGTAGAAGCGGTAGTGCGCCCGCACGTCGAGCCCCGGGACGATCTCCTGGATCGCGCGGGCGTCGACGGTGTGGCCGAGAATGCCCCAGTCGTCGACGTACAGCCGGTACTCCAGCGCCCCCACGGTCCCCGTCGGAAACCACGCGCGCGCCGACGCGTCCGCGGCGTGGCGAACGCGCCGGCGGGGCACGCGCTCCAGCACCGGCTCGCTGCCGCCGCGCACCACGCGGTACATGTTCGCCTGGTAGCCGTCGAGGAGATTGAAGTCGTAGGTCAATCGCGCGACGAGCCAGGGGGCCAGGACCTGCGAGCCGCCGAGCGACACCAGCGTCGCGCCGAGATGGTCCTCGCGGAACGGCGTGCCGACCGCGCCGGTGTCCACCGCGACGCCGTTGGTGATGCGATCGAAGCTGTGGCCGACGAGCAGGCGCAGCGTCGTGTTCTGGTCGAACAGGCCGACCTCGACCTTGCCCGCGACCCACGTCGAGAAGTAGTCGTTCTCGGTGGAGTACTTGCCCTCCGCGCCGAGCTTCACGTGGCCGGGCAGCTCGTGCGTGTAGCCGCCGCCGACCTCCCAGCGGCGCTCGTTGAACTCGAGCCCGCCGGTGCCCGTCGCCGCCGATGCGCTGGTGATGGAGTCGACGAGGAAATGCGCCTCGATGCGCCCGTCGGCGGTGTCGAACGCCGCGTCCACCATCGGCTGGATGACGCGCGTCGATCGCTCCTTGTAGTACGCGCCGCGGATCGACAGCGAGCCGTCCGCGCGGGCGGCGCCGGCGGCGAGGAGCGCCGCCGCGACGGCGAGAAGGCGGCGCATCAATTGCACCCGCAGCCGCCGCCCGCCTCGCCGGAGCCGCCGTCGGCCCCCTCGCGGGCGCCGCGCGCGTGGCCCTGGAACCGCGCCTCGCCCGCCTCGACGTCGGACACCATCGCCCGGCGCGCGAGGTCCTCGCGCTGCCAGGGCTTGACCACGGCGCACCCACCCAGGAGCAACGCCACGACGACGACGATTCTTTTGATCATGGAACCAGGTTCACCACCGGGGCGAGCGCGGACCGCGCCAGCCGGCGCAGATCCGGGGACGGACGGATGACGGCGGCCGCGGCCGGGCCGAACGTATAGTAGGACTCGACCAGGAGCTCGCCCAGGACGTGGCTGCGGAGGTAGCGGTCGCGGAAGCCGCGCAGCCGCGCCACGTCCTCGTGCAGCGCCGAGCCATAGGCCGCGGTCGCGACGAAGCACGTCGATACCTCGCCCCCCTGCACCGTCGGGGTGGACACCGTCGCGAGCGCGGGGGCCGAGTGGTTCAGGCAGTCGTCGTGGGACCGGACGGCCAACCAGTACTTCGTCTGCGGGAACAGGCCGGTGAGCTGGATGGTCTTGGTCGCGCCGGGCGCGCCGGGGGCGATCTGCATGTCGACGCGGTGTCCGACCTGGTCGATGTTGTCCGCGGTCATCTCCTGGCCGACCGCATACAGCACCTCGTAGCCGGTCACGCTGGAGTCGTTCGGCTCGACGAACGTGAGCTCCGCCTCCGTCGCGGACATGGCCCGGGCGGCCGGGTCGGTGGGCGCCATCGGCGGCGCGCCGTCGATGGACGAGCTGGTCGCGACGCGCACGCGGTACGTTCCCTCGGGGGCGGTGGCCACGACCAGCCGCTTCGCGCCCGATCCTTCGGCATCGGCGCTGATCGTGCCGTCCGGGCGGCGCAGGTTCCCGTCGATGCCGTCGGGGTCGCCGTAGCCGACATAGTCCAGTGCCACGGCGGCGCGGGGTTGGTCGTCGACGCGGATGGGGATGCTCCACACCACCGACGGCTGCCCGCGGTAGGCGTAGCCGTACTCGCCGTAGGCGACGAGGTTCGGCGACGGGTAACTGTAAGCCGCGTTCATGTCCTTTTCCTTGGACACCTCGACCCAAACGGTGTAGTTCCCGTCGGGCAGAGTGGCCGGAACCTTGAACGCGAGCTTGTAGGGCCGGCCGCCCGCGGGCGTGGCGCGCGACACCGCGTCGAAGGTGTTGAGCTGGGCGAACATCGCCGCGGCCGCGCTGTCGACGCCCTGCGTCGGGTTGAGGTCGTTGCGCGGTGGATACAGCGACGTCTGGACGGCATCGAACGTGCCCTTGTCGGTGTAGGCGGTCGTCGCGCACGTGCTCGTGTCGACCGATTGGATCTGGGTCGGCTCGCCGGTCTTGAGCGGGCGGCAGAAGTACGGATCGAGGGACGACCTGTCGAACGGGTGGGACAGATCGCGATCGAAGCCGTCCTGGAACACGATGCGGGGGAACGTCTTGCCGTGGCGGTGCGCCCACACCGGGAAGACCGTCTCGCGCCGCCCGTACGGCCAGAGGTACTCGCTGTTGAACTCGAGGATCCCGGGGCGGTTGCCCAGGCCGCGGCTGCCCGTCGCCGCGGTGATGTACACGGTGTCGATGAACTGTCCCTGCGCGTCCTCGAGCCACATCACGATCTGGAGGTTCGCCGTGGGCACGAACGTCACCTCGACCACGCGGCAGGCGCGGGCCGGCGTCGGCATCGATATTGTGATCGCCGCCACAAGCAGCCCGACGAGGCGAAGCATCCTCCAAGGTGTAATGCATGCGCCGCCGCGCCGGCAAGTCCCGTGTCATACCCATCGGTTAGTTTCCGTTCATGCCCCGGAGCTACCTGGTGCTCGACATCGAGACCGTGCCGGATCCCGCATGGATCCCGCCGCCCGAGGACGAGCGCAGGTTCCCGCCGGTGCACCTGCATCGGCCGGTGGTCATCGGCGCGCTGTGGCTGGATGACGAGTATCGCTTCCGGCGCGTGGGCTGCTTCGGCGAGGGGAAGGACGAGCGCGGGATGCTGGAGGACTTCTCGCAGTTCATCGCCCGCTGGCAGCCGGATCTGGTCTCGTTCAACGGCCGGTCGTTCGACCTGCCCGTCCTGGCCCTGCGATCTCTGCGCCACGGGGTGGCGATGAGCTGGTACTACCAGGGACGGGTACGCCACCGGTATACAGAGGAAGGACACCTCGACCTATGCGACATGCTGTCGGATCACGGGGCGGCGCGGCAGGTCTCGCTGGACGCGGTGGCGAGGTTGATCGGGCTGCCGGGCAAGATCGGGGTGGACGGCTCGCAGGTGGACGCGCTGTACAAGGACGGCCGGCTCGACTCGATCAAGCAGTATTGCCTGGCGGACGTGGCGCAGACGGCGCTGCTGTTCCTGCGCTTTCGCCTGCTGCAGGGGACGCTCGAGCCGGGGCGCTATCGGCGGGTGGCGGAAGAGCTGATGGCCGCGCTGCGCGGGGACGCTCGCCTCGCCCCGCTGATGGAACGGATCGACGGGCAGCTCCTCCTCCTGGCCGCCGCCTGAAGCGGCTGCCGCGGTCGTTCTACGATCGCGACTCGCTCGAGGTGGCGCCGGATCTCCTGGGGAAAGTGCTCTGCCGGCGGCTGCCCGACGGAGCCCTGATCGCGGCGCGGGTGGTGGAGACCGAGGCGTACCGCGGCGTCGACGACGCGGCCTCGCACGCGCACGGCGGACCGACGCCCCGGAGCGCGATCATGTTCGGGCCGCCCGGACACGCGTACGTCTACCTCATCTATGGCATGTGGTCCTGCCTCAACGCGGTGACCGGGCCGGGGCGGCGCGCGTCGGCGGTGCTGCTGCGCGCGGTGCACGTGCCGGGCGACGCGCGGGCGGGCGCCGGACCGGGGCGCCTCACCCGCGCGCTGCGCATCGACCGCGCGCAGAACGGCGCGGATCTGGCGCGCGGGCGCGAGCTGTGGCTCGCCGACGACGGCTTCCGCCCGGACGAGATCGCGACGGGACCGCGCATCGGCGTGGACTACGCCGGGGAGTGGGCGAAGAAGCCGTGGCGGTTCTGGATCGTGGGGGAAGCGGCGGTGTCCACCCCCGCGGGAAGACGACGATGAAGATCCATCACGTAGCGCTGGCGGTCACCGACCTCGCCGCCGCCGAGGCGTTCTACGTCGGCGTCCTCGGGCTCACGGTCCTTTCGCGCGGCGAACGCTCGCTGTGGCTCGATCTCGACGGCGCCATCCTCATGCTCGAGCTGGAGGGACGCGCCGGCGGGCCCCACTGCCTGGCCTTAGCGATCGCTCCCTCGGAACGCGCGGCGTGGCGCGCCCGCCTGGGCGCCGCCCTCGAGGCGGAGAGCCGCCACACGCTCTACGCCCGCGATCCGTTCGGGAACCGCATCGGGCTGTCGCACTACCCCGCGCCGGAGTGATCTATTTGTGGTCCGCCAGCCAGGCCGCGGCCCCGCCGGCCTCCTTGGCGAAGCGGGGGGCGAGCCCGGCGTAGCCCAGGAGCGCGCGGGCGGCGAGCGCGCGGGCGCGCGCGCGCTGGTCGTCGCCGAGGGCGCGGGCGAGCTCCAGGCGGGCCTCGGCGGCCTCGCTGGGGGCCACGTTGGGATTGCCGTCGACGAGCGCGACGGCTTCCTCGAGAACCTCGCGGCCGCGCGCGACGTGACCCCGCGCGTTCTCCGTCCGCGCCAGCTCCAGACGGAGGTGGACCGTCCCGGGGTGATCGCGGCCGACGATGGAATAGACGATGTCCGCCGCCGTGGTGAGCTGCCGGGACGACTCGTCGAGCCGGCCGAGCTCGCGCTGGAGCGTGCCGTCGAGGACGCGGACGTCGGCGGAGTCGGCGCGGTTCGCCGTGCTCGAGCCGAGGATGTCGAGGGCGCGGCGGACGAGCCCGACGGCCTCGTCGCGGCGGCCGGCCTCGTGCGCCGCGGCGGCGAGATCGAAGAGCGTGTAGCCGACGAAGGGAGCGTCGTCTCCGACGAGCTTGGCGGCGATGCGCAGCGCCTCCTCGAACTCGCGGCGCGCGCCGTCGACGTCGCCCCCGACGAGCCGGCTCTCCCCCAGGTCGTTGTGGCCCGTGGCCACGGTGAGGTGATCGGGTCCGTACACGCGGATGGCCATCGCGAGCGACTTCTCGGCGCGCGCGATCGCCAGATCGGGGGCATCGCGGTTCCGCGCGATCAGCGACAGGAAGCCGAGCGCGGCGACGGCGTTGGGGTGATCGCCGTACGTCTTGTCCAGCCAGTCGGCGACCCCCTCGAGCACGGTCTCGGCCTCGCGCCAGTCGCCGGCGGTGACCAGGGCGACGCCCAGGTGGTGCCGGGCGTACACGGCTTCGATCGCGGGCGCGTCGGCCGCCAGGGCGACGGCGGCGCGCATCTCCGCGACCGCGTCGCGGGGGCGGGCGACGCCCCGCAGCACGCCGGCGGCGGCGATGTGAAAATAGCGCGCGGCGGCGGGTCGCCGGGCCGCCCGGCCGAAAAGCGAGCGCCCGGTGGCCAGCCAGCGCAGCGCCTCGTCGGGATGCTCCCTCCAGGCGAGAGCGTCCGCGAGGCCGGCGGCGGCCAGCGCGGCCCGCTCCTCGGCGCCGCCGGCGAGCGCGGCCTGCACGGCCTCGGCGAAGCTGGGCTCCGCGGCGGCGTAGTCGCCCAGGCCGGCCGCCAGCTCCCCGCTCGTCCACGCGGCGTCGGCGATGACCGGCTGGTATCCGGTGGCCCGCGCCTCGCGCAGCGCCGCGTCGGCGGCCCGGCGGCCGTCGTCCAAACGATTCGTCGACAGGTACGCCCGCGCCGTGGCCACCTGGGCGGCGACGGCCGAGACGCGCGCGGCCGCGTTCGGCTCGGTGGGCAAGGGGGCCTCGGCCGCGAGGGCTCCGAGGTCGGCGCACCGATCGAGCTCGGGGAGCCGGGCGACGGCCTGGTCCGCCGAGCCGACGACCTCGGCGTCGGCGGCGACGAACACATCGACGAGGGCCCGCAGCTGCGCGGCGCTCCGCTGCAGGCACGCCATCCGGCGATCGAGCATCGCGGCGGACTGCTCGGACGAGCGCGACGCGCGGCAGATCTGCCCGTGCATGTCGCCCCAGGCGGCCGCATAGTCGTCGAGGCGCTTATCGACGACGCGCGACACCGGCGCGGCCACGGCGGGGGCGGCGGCGGTGAACGCGGCCCGCGCCGCCGCCTTGCGGTCGGCGTTCCATACCGCGGCGATCGCCGCCGCGCCGCCGGCGCACCGCTCCCCGCGGCCGGTGGACAAGAGGACCACGGCCGCGGCCGCCCCGGCGGCGACGAGCGCGGCGCCCACCCGGCGCGGCGTGATCGCCGGCCCGCGCTCGAGCGCCGCCAGGAGGTCGGCGAAGGACGCGAACCGGTGCTCGGGCGCGGGGGCGAGACCGCGCCTGACGAGCCGCTCGAGCCGGCGCGGCACGTCGCTGCGGAGAATGTCCTGGATCCGCCCGGCGAGAGCGTTGGCGCGCACCTCGGCCACGGTGTCCCCGGCGAACGCGGGGCGGCCGTAGAGGGCGCCGTAGAGCGCCGCGGCGAACGCGAACTGGTCGCAGCGCGCGTCAGCGCGCTCGCCGCGGTGCTGCTCGGGCGCCATGAACCGCGGGGTCCCGACGAGCGCGCCGGTCTCGGTGAGCGCGCCGGCGAGCAGGCCGCTCGGGCTCGACGGTTCGTCGCCGGCCGAGCCGGCGATCGCGACGAGCCCGAAATCGGCCACCCGCACCCGTCCGTCGGCGCCGAGGAGCACGTTCTCGGGCTTGAAGTCGCGGTGGACGAGCCCCTGCCGGTGGGCGGCGAGGAGCCCGCGCCCGGCCTGCACGAACCGCGCGACGACCTCGCGCCACGGGCGCGGCCGAGACAGCCACTCGCCGAGCGTCTCCCCCTCGACGAGCTCCATGGCGATGTAGACCCGACCCTTGTCCTCGCCGGCGGCGAACACCGAGAGGACGTTGGGGTGGACCACCTGCGCCAGCGCCTGGGCTTCCCGACGGAGGCGCGCGCGCCGTTTCTCCGAGGCGAACTGGTCCTGGCTCAGCACCTTGAGCGCAACCTTGCGGTTGAGCTCGCGATCGAGCGCCGCGTAGACCTCCCCCATGCCGCCCTTGCCGATGCGCGCCAGGATCTCGTAGTCCCCGAGCACATCTCCCGGCATCAGCGACGGCGGCGCATCGCGCGCCGGCGCGTCCCGCTCCGGCCGGAATGTGACCGTGTCGTGCCGGTCCATTCTCCGCGATTATACCGTGCGGCGGGCGTGGCCTGCGGCACCCCGTGCTAGAGTGACCTCCGTTTGGCATCGGTCACCTACCTCCCGCTCGGCCTGAAGATCGCGTGCAACGACGGCGACTCGGTGTTCCACGTCGCCCGCGCGGCCGGCATCGCCATCACCACCGCCTGCAACGCCCAGGCGACCTGCGGACTCTGCCGCGTGAAGATCGTCTCCGGCGAGAAGTTCGTGTCGCCCCTCAACGCGGCCGAGAAGAAGCACCTCGGCAACGTCTACTTCATCAACAAGATACGACTCTCTTGCCAGACAGTGGTCTCCGGCGGAGACGTCACCGTCGAGATCCCGAGGCCTTGAAAATGCACCTGTCCCTGTTGTTCGCGCTCGCGTTCCAAACCTCCGATCTGCCCCTTCCCGGCGGCGGCCCGGACGGCGTCGCCATGGACTACCTGGCGTTCGACGCCCACACCGGCAGGGTGTGGGTGCCGGCGGGCAACACCGGATCGGTCGACGTCGTCGACGGCGAGACCGGCAAGGTGGTGCGCATCGAAGGCTTCGCCACCCAGACGATGGAGCGCCAGGGCCGCAAGCGCGTCGTCGGGCCGAGCTCGGCGACCGTCGGCGACGGCGTCGTCTACGTGGGGAACCGCGGCGATTTCAGCGTGTGCGCCTTCGACGCCGTCAAGCTCACCAAGGGGGCGTGCGGAAAGCTCGACACCATGCCCGACGGCCTCCAGTACGTCGCCGGCACCCACGAGGTCTGGGTCACGACGCCGCGCGACAAGACTATCCGCATCCTCGACGCGAAGACGCTGCAGCAAAAGGCCAAGCTGACCTTCGAGGGCGAGCCGGAGGGGTTCGCGGTCGACGCCGCGCGGGGCCGGTTCTACACCAACCTCGAGGACAAGGACCGCACGCTGGCGATCGATCTGAAGAGCCACGCGACGGTGGCGACGTGGAAGCCCGCGTGCGGCGAGGAGGGCCCGCGCGGCCTCAGCGTCGATGAGAAGACCGGCTTCCTGTTCGTGGCGTGCACCGGCGGGGCGAAGGTGCTCGACGCCGCCCACGACGGCGCGATCCTGTCTACCGTCGACACCGGCGACGGCGTCGACAATCTCGACTACGTCCCCGCGACGCATCGACTGTACGTCGCGGCCGCCCGCGCGGCGAAGCTCGTGGTCGCCGCCGTCGACGCCAAGGGCAAGCTGAGGGTGGAGGCGGAGGTCGCCACCAAGCCGGGCGCGCGCAACGCCGTGGTGGGCGCGGACGGCAAAGTCTACGTCGCCCACTCGCAGGGGTCGGAGCTCATCGTCGCCACGCCGCGCTGAGTCGCGGACAGCTGGCCGGACAGCCGTCCGCGCAGCGCCGGCGCGGACGCGCGTAAGTACAGGTAATCCCTGGCGACCGCGCTGGTACCGTCCTGGCAAAGCGAGGCGCGCATGCGGAAAAGACCAGGACGGAAGTGGATCGTGCTCGTCGCCGCCGCGGCCCTTGCGGGCTGCGCGCACGCCGAGGAAACCAGAGCGAAGTCGCCCACGCCGGTGCGCGTGCGGGTCGTCGCCGAGCCGACGGCGCGCGCGGCGACGCGCTACTCGGGCACCATCGAGCCGGACGCGAAGGTCGACATCGCCTTCAAGGTCGGCGGCTACGTGCGCGAGGTCGCCGAGGCCAAGGGCAAGGGGCGCAAGCTCCACGAGGGCGACTGGGTCACCAAGGGCCAGATCCTCGCCGTGCTCGACGACGGCGACTACCGCCAGCGCGCGTCGCAGGCGCGCGCGTCGTTGGCCGAGGCCATCGCGTCGGAGAAGCAGGCGCACGCCGACTTCAACCGGACGAAGCTGCTCCTCGAGAGCCAGGCCATCACCCAGGCCGAGTACGACGCGCAGACCGCGCGCCGCGACATGGCCGTCGCCCGCGTCGGCCAGGCGCGCTCGCAGGTGGGCCAGGCCGAGATCTCCCTCGGCGATACCGTCCTCCGGGCGCCGTTCGACGGGGTGGTGATCAAGCGCGGCGTCGAGGTCGGGACGCTCGCCTCCCCCGGGGTGCCGGCGTTCACCATCGCCGACACGCGCACCGCCAAGGTGGTCTTCGGCGCCCCCGACGTCCTCCTCGGCCGCCTGCGCATCGGCGACAAGCTGTCGGTGCGCGTGGAGGCGCTGGGCAAGGACTTCACCGCCGCCATCACGCGCATCTCCCCGTCGGCGGACGCGAAGAGCCGGACGTTCGACGTCGAGGCCTCCATCCCCAACACGGAGGACGGGCTCAAAGTGGGGATGATCGTCTCCATCGAGCTCGCGGACCTGGCGCAGGCGACGTCGAGCCTGTCGCTGCCGCTCACCGCCGTCGTCCGCGCGCCCAAGGATCCGCGCGGCTTCGCCGTGTTCGTGGTGGGCGACGGCGACGTGGCCCACGCCCGCGAGGTGAAGCTGGGCGACATCGTCGGCAGCGCCGTCCTGGTGACCGCGGGGCTCAAGCCCGGCGAGCGCGTCATCGAGACGGGAACGACCTTCGTGACGGACGGCGACACCGTCCGGGTCGTGAGGTAGCCATGTCGCACGGGAAATCGGACGAGGCGCGCATCCGCGACTCGCGCAACACCGCCCGGTACTTCGTCGAGACGCGCCACGTGGCCTGGGTGCTCCTGGTGGGCACCGTCATCTGGGGCGTCTTCTCGTACTCGCGGATGCCCAAGCGCAAGGACCCCGACGTCCAGGTCCGCCTGTGCGCGGCGATGGCGGTGTGGCCGGGCGCGAGCGCCGAGAAGATGGAGGAGTACATCACCCGGCGGATGGAAGAGAAGATCGCCGAGAACTCCAGGATCAAGAAGATCGAGTCGAGCACGCGCGGCGGCGTCGCCGTCGTCACCATCGAGCTCGAGGAGGGCGTGAAGGACACCGCCAAGGAGTTCGACGACATCAAGATGAAGCTCGACACCATTCGCGACCTGCCCAGCGGCGCGCTCCCCATCGAGTTCATCAAGGACTTCGGCGACACGACGGCGCTGATGCTGACCGTGGCCAGCCCCAAGGTGTCGGACATCGAGATCCAGCTGCGCGCCCAGTCGATGCGCAAGACGATCGAGGAGGCGCGCGGCCGCGCCGCCGTTGACGCCCGCGGCCGCCGCGTCACGCTGGCGTACGCGTTCCCCGCGTCGCTCGACCCGCACGACCTGCGCCGCACCATCGCCCAGCTCGCCGACTACGTGCGCGAGCACGACCTCGGCAAGGACGTCATGGAGATCGAGGGGAACGGCTTTCTCGGCCTCGATGCCGCCACGGACATGCCGGAGGAACGCATCCGCGAGGGCGCGCTGCGCTTCCTCCAGGATCGCATGCGCACCGTCGAGCTCCACCCCGACGTGTGGCGCGCCGTCGTCATCATCGACCCCAAGGACACGGAGGCCAAGCTCGCCGCGGTCGAGGAGAGCAAGTACTCCTACCGCGAGCTCGACGACTTCACCGACGCGCTCAAGCGCCGCCTCCTCGGCGTGCCCGAGGTGTCCAAGGTGACGCGCAGCGGCGTCCTGTCCGAGCAGATCTACCTCGAGTACTCGCAGGAGCGGCTGGCCAAGCACGGCTTCCGCCTGGATCAGCTCTCGGACACGCTGGGCGCGCGCAACATCACGCTCCCCGGCGGCGTGATCGAGTCGGGCGGCAAGACCATCGGCATCGACGCGTCGGGCGAGCTCACCTCCGAGGCGGAGATGGGCGGCATCCTCCTGCCCACGTCGGGCGCGCCGGTGTACCTGCGCGACCTGTTCGAGGTCACGCGCGACTACGAGAACCCGCCCAAGTTCCTCAACAAGTACACCTGGCGCGACAAGGACGGGAACTGGCAGCGCACCCGCGCCGTCACGCTGGCGGTGAACATGCGCCAGGGGCTGCAGATCGGCGACTTCGGCGCCAGCGTCGACCGCGCCCTCACCGACGCCAGGGCCGAGCTGCCCGAGGACCTCATCCTCGCGCGCACGTCCGACCAGCCGCGGCAGGTGCGCGAGTCGGTCGAGCTGTTCAACAACAGCCTCTACGAGGCGATCGTGCTCGTCGTCGTCATCGCCTTCGTCGGCTTCTTCGAGTGGCGGTCGGCGGTGCTGCTGGCGATCTCCATCCCCATCACCCTGTGCATGACCTACGGGTTCATGCACCTCTTCGGCATCGACCTCCAGCAGGTGTCGATCGGGTCGCTGATCATCGCGCTCGGCCTGCTGGTCGATGACCCCGTGGTCGCCGGCGACGCGATCAAGCGCGACCTGGGGCTCGGCCACCCGCCCATCGTCGCCTCGTGGCTCGGGCCGGTGAAGCTCGGGCGGGCGATCCTCTTCGCCACGATCACCAACATCGTCGCCTACCTGCCGTTCCTCACCCTCCCCGGCGACACCGGCAACTTCATCGTCGCCCTGCCGATCGTCCTCACCGCGTCGCTGGTGGCGTCGCGCCTGGTGTCGATGACGTTCATCCCGCTCCTCGGCTACTACCTGCTCCGCCCGTCGAAGAAGCGGACGCCCACCGACGCCGAGCGGCGATCGAAGGGCTTCGGCAAGCAGTACGCGCGCCTCGTCGGCTGGGCGATCGACCATCGCTGGGTGGCGCTGGGTATCGCGGTCGTCGCGGTCGCCGGCGGCCTCGCGTTCGCCAGCCGCATCAAGACCGCGTTCTTCCCCAAGGACCTGTCGTACCTGTCCTACGTCGATGTGTGGCTGCCCGAGGACGCCCCCATCTCCGAGACCAACGCGGTGGTGCGCCGGGCCGACGAGGTCATCCGCGAGACGCTCGCCGAGTACGAGAAGACGCACCATGGGCACGGCGATGCGTCGGCGGGTCTGCTGCGCTCGATCACCACGTTCTCCGGCGGCGGCGGGCCGCGCTTCTGGATGTCGGTCAGCCCCGAGCAGCAGCAGCAGAACTACGCGCAGATGATCCTCGAGGTCAACGACAAGCACGACACCGACGCGATCATCCCGGTGCTCCAGTACGCGCTGTCGTCCCAGATTCCCGGCGCGCGCTTCGACGTCCGCCAGCTCGAGACCGGTCAGGTCATCGGCGTGCCCGTGGCCATGCGCATCTCCGGCCCGGACATCGCCGAGCTGCGCGCCGTCTCCGAGGAGCTGAAGGCGATCATGCGGCGCGTGCCGTTCCTCGAGCGCGTGCGCGACGACTGGGGCGCCGACAGCTTCGTCGTCGGCCTCCAGGTCGACCCGGATCGCGCGAACCTCGCCGGCGTGACCAACCTCGACGTGGCGCAGTCGTCGTCGGCGGCGCTCGGCGGCGCGCGCGTGGGCGTCCTGCGCGAGGGCAAGAAGTCCATCCCCATCGTGGCGCGCCTGCGCTCGTCCGAGCGCGCCCACCTGTCCGACGTGCAGAACCTGTACGTCTCGTCCCGCAACGGCGACCGCGTCCCGCTGGAGCAGATCTCGTCGGTATCGTACTCGATGCGCACGGAGAGGATCCGCCGTCGCGACCACTATCGGACGATCACCGTCGGGGCGTTCCCCTCGCCAGGGCGGCTGCCGTCCGAGGGGATGGCGGCGATCCGCGCCGACGTCAACAAGCTGGCGGCGAGCCTCGCGCCCGGTTACCGCATCGAGGTGGGCGGCGAGGAGTACGAGCAGAAGAAGAGCTTCGGCAACCTGGTGGTCGTGCTGGTGATCTCGATCATCGCGATCTTCCTGGCGCTGGTGATCCAGTTCAAGAACGCGGTCAAGCCGCTCATCGTGTTCGCCGCCATTCCGTTCGGGGTGGTGGGCGCGCTGGTCGGCCTGGCCGTCATGGGCAGCCCGTTCGGGTTCATGGCGTTCCTCGGGATCATCAGTCTCATCGGCGTCATCGTCAGCCACGTCATCGTGCTGTTCGACTTCATCGAGGAGAAGCACGAGGAGGGCGAGCCGTTCCGCCTGGCGCTCATCGACGCCGGCATCGTGCGGCTCCGGCCGGTGCTCATCACCGTCGCCGCCACCGTGTTCGCTCTGTTCCCGCTGGCGCTGCACGGCGGGCCGCTGTGGGAGCCGCTGTGCTACGCGCAGATCGGCGGCCTGACCGTGGCGACGGTGGTCACGCTGGTACTGGTCCCGGTCCTCTACTCGATCTTCGTCCTCGACCTCAAGATCGTGAAGTGGACGACCGTGACGCCGCGCTCGCACGAGCATCCGCCCGTCGCCGCCCCGCCCGCCGCCGCGGCGTAGTCCCCCGCTCCCCGCCCCCACCGCCTCCGGCTTGCTGATGGGTTTGTGGACAAGCGCGGGCGCACGACACTCGATGCGACCTCGGGCCGCGAGGGCCGCGCTTGCCCACAAGCCCCACAGCGCCTGGCCCCCCGGGGAGCCCCCACGCCCCCACCCCCAATAGAGAAAAAACCCAAAGAGGACGCTACGGGCGCCGCTCTGGGGGGGCGGGGGGTGTTTTTCAAATCTCTGGCAGTAGCAGTAACCTGTGGGCGGTGTGAGTCGCCCGCGACCGTCGGTTACGGGGCGCGGACGAGCGCCGCGGGGTCGCGGGCGAGTCAAGCGACTGTGGGCGGCCCTCCCGATCTCACCGTCGGCAACGGATCGGGCCGTCCACAGGCGCGTCACCGGCCACAGGCAGTGCGATTCTTGTTGACTATTACTCAATTTCTGCAAATATGCCTGAGCAAGAATGATCCGACGCGCCCACCGACAGCTTTCGCTCCCGAAACCCCCCACGTGGGGTGGACCGCGCGAGAACTCCGGCCGCAAGCCGACGGGGCAGATCGGCGGATACGACCACCGCGGCCGGCCCCAAGCGGGCGTCAGCCATGGCACCCGTCCCGAGCTCAACCCGCGCCACCCGCTCCACGTGACGCTCCGCGCGGTCAACGGCTCGCCCAACATGCGCAATTTCGCGATCGCCCGCGAGATCGGCAAGCTTCTCAAGCGTCGCGCGCGCCGCGACCTACTGTGCCGCGTCGTGCACTTCACGATCCAACGCGACCACATCCACATGATCGTTGAGGCCGCGGACCGTATCGCGCTCTCGCGCGGTGTGCAGGGGCTGGCGTCGGGCATCGCCCGGGTCGTCAACAGGACCGCCGGCTGCGCTGGCGGCCTGTGGCGCGATCGCTACCACGCGCGGCCGCTGAGGACGCCCACGGAGGTCCGCAACTGCTTGATTTACGTTCTCCGGAACGGCGTCAAGCACGGATCGACGGCTCTGGCCGTCGATCCGTGTTCCTCGGCCGCCTGGTTCGATGGTTTCGCAGACCGGACCGCACTGCGCACCGATGCAGCACCCGTCGTCGCACCCAAGACCTGGCTCCTGCATACCGGCTGGGCCCGCGCGGGCGGGGCGCTTCGGGCGGGCGAAGCGCCCGCGGACGGTTCCTACGACGGAAGGGCCGGGACCTGCGCCGACCGCCCGGGCAGCGCCCGTCGCGCCAGCACGTTCTCGTAGACGTCGATCACCCCCTGGGCCACGCGCGACCAGTCGAACTCGGCCGCGATCTCCCGCCCCAGCTCGATGCGCTCGCCGGGATCCTCGGCGAGCGCATCGAGCACGGCGCGCGCCACCGCGCGGGGCGAGAAGTCCGACGCCACCCGCACCGGCTGGAAATGGCGCAGGCGCTCCCACCCGTCGATGAACGGCGTCGCCACCACCGGCACCCCCGCGGCGAGCGCCTCGAGGACGATGATCGAGAACGTCCCGCTCCGCGCGGGCACGATGCACAGCCGCGCGGTGGCGTACAGGTCGGCGCGCTCCTCGAACACCGCGCCGAGAAAGACCACCCGATCGCGCATCGCCGCCGGCACGCGCCGGGCGTGGGCGGCGGTGCCATCCGTTCCCGCGCCGGCCACGATCAGGCGAACGTCCGGCCTCGCCGCGACGATGTGGGGCAGCGCGTCGAACAGGATGTCGGGCCCGTTGCGCGACTCCAGACGCCCCAGCATGAGCAGGTTCGTGCGCCCGTCCTGGAAGCGCGCCAGCGCGCGCCCGCGCGCGAACGCTCGGCTGTCCACGCCGTTGGGGACGATGCAGCTGTCGAAGCGGGCGTAGCGCGACATCGCCGCGCGCGCGGTCGGCGACACCGAGATGACCGCATCGGCGCGACGCAGCACCCACTGGTAGTACGGCGCGGCGAGGCGGCGCAGCGGCGAGCGATCGTTCATCGGCGAGTGGAGCGTGACGACCAGCGGGCCGTCGTAGATGGTGTAGAGCAGCGTCGGCAGCCCGACGTCGCACGGCCCGTGGACGTGCACCAGGTCGAAGCGCTCCTCGGTCAGGACGCGCCGGAGCCGCGCCGCCGCGCGCATCCCCAGGGTCAGCGTCGTCGTGGTCCCCATCCCGGGCGGCGCGTAGCGTCGCGCCTTGCCCACGCGGATCACCCAGTCTTCGTCGACCGGTCCGCGCCAGGCCGCGACGCGGGGCAGGCCGGTGAGGACGCGGACGTGGTCGCCGCGGCGGAGGAGGTGGCGGGCGAGCGCGTGCATGTGCTCCTGGATCCCGCCGAGGGTGGGGTAGTAATTCTCACCGAGCAGGGCGACTCGCACATCGGGTTGGATCCCCCACGGCCCCGGAGGTGTCCCTCACGCACACAACCGCACGGCGCGTGCACTCAATACAGACGAACGACGGGCGGACCCTTGTCCACCCACTGCGCGGTGGCGCGGACGCCGTGGGCGCCGTCCTTGACGACGAGCGCGCGTACCTCGGGGTGGCGCGCGTGCAGCCGGGCGACCGCGCTCGCCAGCGCCGCCTTCTTTTCCTCGGCGGGGCGCGCCAGCCAGCCCGCGTCGCCGAGTGTGGCGTGGACCTCCGCCGACCATATCCCCGCGTCCTTGAGCGGGATCCCGGAGGCGAATCCGAGATCGATCGACTGGAACTGGGGCGTGCGAGCGGTGTTGGTCATTAGGTAGATCGTCATCCACGCGGCGCTCGCCACGACGACGACCGCGGCCCCGACGAGGATGGCGCGGCGGGGGATGCGAAATCTCGGCTTCCGCGGGGGGCTGGGGGCCCACAGCGGTCCCGGCTCCCCCTTGGGGCGAGGCGGCATGGCGCCGCTGGTGGGGACCTCCTCCACCGTGCGCGCGGCGAGGATCTTGTCGACCGCCGCGCGCTTCGGCCGCACCTTCTCGGCGGCCCGCACCACGTCCACCTCCGACAGCTCGGCGAGCTCATCCGGCAGCTTGAGCGCGATGCCGAGGCGCCCCTCCAGCGACTTGACGAACAGGATCGCCGCCGTGGCCGGCTCGGGGCGGAAATCGGGCTGCCCGGACAGGAGCTCCCACACCGGACCCAGGTCGAGGGCGTTGTCCAGCACGGCCAGCCGCGGATCCGAGCGGAGCACGCCCCGCATCGCGTCGAGGCCCATGTCGCGCAGCTCGGTCTCGCCGAACGCGAGGATGAGCAGCTCGATCACCGTTTGCTTGGACGCGGTGACCATCGGTGTCAAAGACTACACGGTCGAGCCATTTTGTGCGACCGTCGGGGGCCATGCAACGGACGTTTGCCCTCCCAGGGACCCGCCCCCGTTACGCGCCCGACCGGGTCGTCGACGTCGAGCACTACCGGCTGGAGCTAAGGGTTTTGCCCGAGCGCCGCCGCATCGAAGGGACCTGCGCCCTCACCATCACCACCATCCAGGACGCCGTCCGCCACCTCGACCTCGACGCCGTCGAGCTCGACCTCGCCGAGGTGCGGCTCGACGACGGCCGGCAGCTCGCGTTCGGCCACGACGGGCGGCGGCTGCGCATCGACTTCCCCCGGCCCCTGGGCCCGCGCGAGCGGCGCACGCTCACCATCCGTTACTCCGCCGAGCCCCGCCGCGGCCTGTGGTTCGTCGGGCCCGACGCGGCGTACCCGCAGCGCCCGCGCCAGGTGTGGTCGCAGGGGCAGGACGAGGACTCGCGCTACTGGTTCCCCTGCTACGACGCGCCGCACATGAAGTCCACCAGCGAGGTCATCGCCACCGTGCCGCCGAGCTGGTTCGCCCTGTCCAACGGCGACCTCCTCGACGTGCGCGCCGGCGACGGGGACAAGACGTACCATTGGCGCTTCGACGTCCCCCACTCCTGCTACCTCATCACCCTCGCCGCCGGCGAGCTAGTCGAGCTGCGCGACCAATGGGACGACGTGGACGTCCGCTACTACGTCGCGCCGGGGCGGGAGGACGACGCGCGGCGCACGCTGGGCAAGACGCCGCGCATGCTGGCGTTGTTCAGCGAGCGCTTCGGCCTGAAGTACCCCTACCGCAAGTACGCCCAGGTGTGCGTCGCCGACTTCATCTTCGGCGGCATGGAGAACACCACCGCGACCACGCTCACCGAGACCTGCCTCTACGACGAGCGCGCCGCGATCGACTACGACGTCGACGCGCTTGTCGCGCACGAGCTGGCGCACCAGTGGTTCGGCGATCTCGTCACCTGCCGCGAGTGGGGCCAGGGCTGGCTCAACGAGGGTTTCGCCACCTATAGCGAGTACGTATGGCGCGAGCACGCCGACGGGCGCGACGAGGCCGCGCTCGAGCTGCTCGACTGGGCCGACCAGTATTTCGGCGAGGATTCGCGGCGCTACCGCCGCCCCATCGTCACCAACGTCTACGACGAGCCGATCGACATCTTCGACCATCATCTGTACGAGAAGGGCGGCCTCGTCCTCCACATGCTGCGCCGCAACCTCGGCGACGGGCCGTTCTGGGCGGCGATCGCCCACTACCTGGGCAAGCACCGGACGCAGACGGTCGAGACGCGCGACCTGGCGCGCGCCGTCGAGGCGGTCACCGGGCGGAACCTCGACTGGTTCTTCGATCAGTGGGTCGCCAAGGCGGGCCATCCCGAGCTCAAGATCGAGTACGGCTGGGACGGCGACGCCAAGCTCGCCCGCTTCACCGTCAAGCAGACGCAGAAGGTGGAGGGCGACACGCCGCTGTTCCGCCTGCCGCTGACGGTGACGTTCCGGGTGGCGGGCGAGGACCGGACGTTCCCGCTCGACGTGAAGGACGTCAGCGAGGCGTTCTACTTCCCGCTCGCCGAGGAGCCGACGCAGGCGATCTTCGACGCCGGCCAGCACACGCTGAAGAGCGCCGACATCGACAAGCCCAAGCCGCTGTGGCTGGCGGAGCTCAAGTCGGCCACCGAGGCGATCGACCGCAGCGCGGCCGCGCGCGCCCTTGGCAAGCACGCCAGCTTCGACGTGGTGGCGGCGCTCGCCGAGGCCCTGGCGCGCGATCCGTTCTGGGGCGTGCGCGCGGCGGCGGCGACGGCGCTGGGGGAGATGCGCACCGAGGCGGCGCGCGACGCGCTCATCCGGGCGCTCGCCGCGACCGAGCACGCGAAGGCGCGGCGGGCGGTGGCGAAGGCGCTCGGCCAGTTCCGCCACGACGACGCGGCGGCCGCGGCGCTCGAGCCGCTCGCGGCGGCCGGCGACCCGAGCTACTTCGTCGAGGCGGAGGCGTGCCTGGCGCTGGGGCGCACGCGCACGGCGCGCGCCCCGGCGGCGCTGCGCCTGGCGCTCCAGCGCGACAGCTACCTCGACGTGGTGCGGCAGCACGCCTACCGCGGGCTCGCCGAGGCGCGCGACGACAGCGCGATCCCCATCCTCCTCGACGGGACGCGCTACGGCAAGGTGTCGCACGGCCGGCGTGCGGCCATCCATGCGCTGGCGGAGCTCGCCGCCGGACGCCAGGACCGCGAGGCCCGCGAGGTGCGCGAGCGCATCGAGGAGCTCCTCGACGACCCGGACTTCCGCGTCGAGCAGGCCGCCCTGGAGGGGCTGGCCGTTCTCGCCGACTGGCGCGCGCTGCCCGCGCTTCGCCGCGCGGTCGATCGCAACCTCGACGGACGCATCCGCCGTCGCGGCCGCGAGATCATCCGCGACCTGGAGGAGGGGCGCGCGCGCGAGGAGGGGACGCGCGGGTTGCGCGACGAGCTGGAGAAGCTCCGCCGGGAGCTCACGTCCCTGCGCGAACGGCTGGGGAAGATCGAGGCGGCACCGGCGCCCGCGACGAAAAAGGGCAAGCCCAAGCCGCCGGCGCGGCGCGGTGGCGCGGCGCGGAAGCGGCGGTAATCTAGTCGATGCGCTTGGCCATCGACGCGCACGCCGACACGGTCCAGCGGATCCTCGACCTGGGCGAGCGCTTCGACGATCCGGACTCGGGCGCGGAGGTGTCGCTCGCCAAGGCGCGCGCCGGCGGGCTGGCGGCGCAGTTCTTCTCGATCTGGGTCGACCCGGTGACGTTCCCCGGCGACGCCGCCTGGCCGCGCGCGCGGCGCATGGTCGACGCGGTGGTCGCCGAGGCCGAACGCGGCGCGTTCGCGCTCGCCCGCACCGGCCGCGACGTCCGCGCTCACATGCGGCGCGGCGGGTTCGCCGCGCTCATGGGCATCGAGGGCGCGCACGCGCTCGGCGCCGACGGGGAGCCCGTGTCGCTCCGGCTCGAGCGCCTCGCCGCCTTCGCCGCCGCCGGCGTGCGCTACCTCGCGCCGACGTGGTCGAACTCCAACGACTTCGGCGGCTCGTCGGGCGACGCCGGGCGAGGCCGCGGCCTCAGCGCGGCCGGCCACGACCTGTGCGACGCCTGCATCCAGCTCGGCGTCCTCCTCGACGCGTCGCACGTGTCCGACCCGGCGTTCGAGGACATGGCCGCGTTCGCCCGCGGCACGGCCACGCCGCTCATCGCGTCGCATTCGGCGGCGCGCGCCCTCGCCGACCATCCTCGCAACCTCACCGACGCGCAGCTCCGCACCATCGCCGACACCGGCGGCGTGGCGTCGGTCAACTTCTGCCCCGCGTTCCTCGACGAGCGGTTCCGCGTCCAGGTCACCGCCGCCGCGTCCACGCCCGAGGCGAAGGCGGCGCAGGAGACGGCGCGCAGGAGCGACCCCGACCCGGGACGCGGGGCGTTCCTGGCGTTTCGCGCGCGCGCCGCGCACGCGCGCGCGGTGGCCGCCCCCGGCGTCGACCGCCTGTGCGACCACATCCTCCACATGATCGCGGTGGCGGGCGAAGATCACGTCGGCCTGGGCTCGGACTTCGACGGCGTGGCCGCGGTCACCGCCGGCCTCGAGGACGTGTCGCGCCTGCCCGTCCTCGGCGAGGCGCTGGCGGCCCGCGGCGTGTCGGCGCGGGCGATCGACAAGGTGTTCCACCAGAACTGGTTGCGCGTCCTCGACTCGTAGGCGGAGCTAAGATGCGCGCATGCGCAAGGTCGTGCTGGGGCTCGGCATCAGCCTCGATGGCTACATCGCGCGCCGCAACGGCGCCGTCGACTTCCTGTTCATGCCCAAGGACTACTCCATGGCGCAGTTCCTCGCGAGCGTCGACGCCGCGGTGTTGGGCCGCAAGACCTACTACGCCGGCCTGCGGATGGGCGGCTCGTTCGGCGGCTCGTCGCTGGCGTATTGGGTCATGTCGCGGTCGAAGGCGCCCGGGGAGCGCGGCGGCGTGACGTTCACGGATCGGCCGCCCGGCGCGGTCGTCCGGGGCATTCGCGCGCGGCCGGGCAAGAACATCTGGCTCATGGGCGGCGGCGAGCTGGCCAGGAGCTTCCTCCGGGCCGACCTCGTCGACGAGCTGTACCTCGGCGTCGTGCCGGTGCTCCTCGGCGCCGGGATCCCGCTGTTCCCGACTGGCTTTCCGCAGCGCGACTTCGCGCTGGTGAAGAACGAGACCTTCTCGCGGGGCATGATCGCGCTGACGTACCGCCGCGTGCGCCCGCGCAACGCGTGACGGCCGCGTGGTATCCTGGCGCGACCGCCGTGCTCGAGTCCCTGCTCGCTCGCCTGCGTCACTACGGCTCGCTCGTGGGCGCGCCGCCCGCCGCGACGCCGTTCGACGAGCGCGACCCGGAGTTCATCGCGCGCGAGATCGGCCTCATCGGCCCGATCCTCGACGCGTGGTACGCGCCCGAGGTGACGGGGCTGGAGAACCTCCCCGCGGGGCGCGCCCTCACCGTCGGCACGCACAACGGCGGGTACTTGGCGCCCGACATGTTCGCCACGATGGTCGCGTTCTGGCGGCAGTTCGGTCCCGACCGGCCCGCGTACGGCCTGGTGCACGACCTGGTGTTCCGCGTCCCCCTGGCGGGGAAGTGGATCGCCCGGCTCGGGGGCGTGCCGGCCAACCCTCACAACGCCGCGGCGCTACTCGAGCGCGACGTGGCGGTCCTCGTCTATCCCGGCGGCGATCGCGATGCGTTCAAGCCGTACGCGCGGCGACACGTGGTCGACTTCGCCGGACGCATGGGCTTCATCCGCACCGCGCTGCGGGCGCGGGCGCCGATCGTGCCGGTCGTGTCCGTCGGCGCGCACGAGGGCATGTACATTTTTACCGACGGGCACGATCTGGCGGAGCGACTCGGCCTGACCGCGCGCTTCCGCCTGGATGTTCTGCCCATCATGCTGTCCCTGCCGTTCGGTCTGACCGTCGGAGCGACGCCGTACCTGCCCGTGCCGACGCGGGTGCGGGTCCGGGCGCTGCCGGCGATCGACCTCGGCCTGCCGCCCGAGGCAGCCGACGACGCCGAGGCCGTGCGCGCCGCGCACGACCGCGTGCGCGTCGTCATGCAGGCGGGGCTCGACGCGCTCGTCGAGGAGGGGGGCTTCGGCCCGG
>DATFWE010000012.1:0-15315 GCA_035259575.1 Haliangiales bacterium | reverse complement strand
GCTGGACGTGACGTTCGCCGACACCGAGTTTTTCGAGGCGGTCCCGGCCACCGCCGATCCTCTGGCACCCGAGTTCCTGCGCGGCAACTTCGCGGTGGTCACGGCGCTCGGACCCACGGCGTCGTCGCCGCGGGGGGTGGCCTACTGGATAAACATCAAGGACGAGCTCTACCCCGACTTCCAGCCGGGAATCGATCTTTACGACCCGGACATCGCGTTCAGGCTGCCGCACTCGCTCCGCGACAACATTCCGTTCCGCTGGGTCCCGTCGTTCACGTGCACGGAGGGGAACTACCGGAACAACGAGGGACCGTACCGGATCGCCGCGGGCTTCCCACTCGCGCTCAGCACGGGGCTTGCGACGAACGCGACAGGCAAGTCCGGAGCCGAGTTCGCGCCCAACCTGCACCTGGTGAGTGCGGAGAAGATCGTGTCCACATCGACGAGCACACGCGACTGGTGCGCCGGCGCGGGGGTCGTCGCCTATGAGCTGTCCTCGCTCGCGCCGCGCGAATTGCGCTCGGCACTGTGGGCCGACGCGACCCTCGTGAGCCCCGGCGAGACGTTCACCGTCGCCTGGGAAGGATCGCTCGCCGCGGGGGACCTCCGCTCGCAAAAGACCGGCGGCCGGGTCACGATCGCCGACGGCGGTCGGATGCAGCTCGACGCCTCCGGGGCGAATCTGTGCGGTCTCGGAGCGCAGCAGGGAGACATCGTGCGCCTGCTCGGATGCGCGATCAACGCCGACTGCGCCGTCGACGAGACGTGTTACTTGCACCCGCAGGCGCCGGTCGGGGTGTCCGGGATGTGCATCCCGAGGGACAAGGTCATCGAGTTTTCTGCAGATTGTCAATCGCTCCTCACGTCCGTGCGGCGCTACACCATCGTCGACATCACCGACGAAGGCGCCGTGATCGCGCCTCGCCCGCGGACGTTGCCGGAGACGCCGCTCGCCGGCTGCACCGACACGTCTCAGTGCGAGGCGATCCAGGAAAAGGTGCTGTCGGCCCGGGAAGACGCCGCCGGGCAGGCGCGCGGGACCCGCGCTCGGCACGCGTATGCATGCGAGACGGACGGGCCGATGGGCGGCTCGCCGCGGTGCATCGAGGTCTGCGACGATCAGACGGCGTGCGAGCTGGGTACCACCTGCGAGCGAAGCCCGGGGCAGGCCATGGGTCGGTGCCTGCTCGGCCCGATGCCGCCGCCCAAGTGCATCGAGCGCCTGCAGCGGTACGAGCTGCGTGCGGGGGAGGCCTTCACCGTGGTGAGCTCGGTGGCCGGCTACCGGAATCGCGCGGTCGTGGATCCCGGCACCAAGGCGTGCGTGGTCGACCCGCAGAAGAGCCCGTTGCTCGTGGCCCGGTTCGGGCGCAACGAGCCGCCCTGCGCGGACACCGGGGGGACCGCCATATCCCCCAACCCGTGCACGCTCCCGCCGGCGGTCATCGACCCGGCCGACTGCACGAACGTCATCGGCGGGTTCGCGGAGCCGGTCGCGCTGACCAGCGGGGTGTGTTATCGGCCCACCCACGCCGTCCGCATCCGCACGCCCGGGGTGTCGTTCGACGTGGTGGATCTGTCGCTGCCGCTCGACGGGTTCCCGGGCGTGCGCTACTCGCCCATTCAGTTCGGCTACGGGTTCCAGGTCCAGGTCGCCGGCGGAGGCTCCCCGTTCATCGAGACGGCGATCCAAGCCAACTTGCCGAGCCGACTGCGGCGCGGACTGAGGGGTAGTCTGCCGTGGGTGATCGACTCCGGGAGCTCGCCGGTGGCTGGCGGGACGAGGGGACAGATTATCCAACTCATCGGCAACGCGTCGGGCGGGGCGGCGGCCGACGTCCGGCTCAGGTGATGGCCCCCCTCAGCGGTACTCCTCCATCAGCTTCGCCAGCTTCGCGCTCCCCGGGCACAGCTCCTCGTAGGGCACCTGCGCCAGCGGCGTGGGCACGGTCGCGCTCATCTCGTGCATGTCGGGCAGGTCCTCGTCGACGTAGAGGAGCCCGGTGGGGACGATGCCCTCGGCGTGCCAGGCGCACAGGCGGGCGAAGGCGGTCGGGCGGTCGCGCGGGTCGTAGTCGGCGGCGACCTTGGAGAAGCGCATGGTGCTGCCGTCGTGCATGCGCACCGCCAGCGTCGAGCCGGCGGGGTAGGCGGCGACGATCTCCTCCGCGTGGGGCACGAAGTCGGCGTCGAGCACCCGCAGCGCCTTCTTGCGGGTGTAGGCGTAGCTCTTGGTCGACCCCTCGTGGTCGTTGAACGTCACGCACGGCGAGATGACGTCGACCAGCGCGAACCCGCGGTGCCGGAGCCCGGCCTTGAGGATGGGGACGAGCTGGTCCTTGTCGCCCGAGAAGCTGCGGGCGACGAACGTCGCCCCCAGGCTGAGCGCGAGCATCGCCGGGTCGATCGGCCGCTGCGGGTTGGGCTCGCCGCGCTTGCTCTTGGACCCCACGTCGGCCGACGCCGAGAACTGCCCCTTGGTCAGCCCGTATACGCCGTTGTTCTCGATGACGTAGAGCATGCGCAGGTTGCGGCGGATCGCGTGGCACAGGTGGCCCAGGCCGATCGACAGCGAGTCGCCGTCCCCCGAGATGCCCACGTAGAGCAGGTCGCGGTTCGCGGCGTTCGCGCCGGTGGCCAGCGCGGGCATGCGTCCGTGCGCCGAGTTGAATCCGTGCGCCCCGCGCAGGAAGTACGTCGGCGTCTTGGACGAGCAGCCGATCCCGCTGAGCTTGGCCACGGTGTGCGGCGCGACGGACAGCTCGAAGAACGCGCGCGCGACGGCTGCGGTCACCGAGTCGTGCCCGCAGCCGGCGCACAGCGTCGACATCGACCCCTCGTAGTCGCGCAGGGTGAGGCCGAGCTCGTTCCGCGTCGCGCTGGGGTGGACGACCGCGGGCTTCTTGATGGACGTCATGTGTTGGCCCCCTGGGTGCCGTGGACGATGCCCTCGACGACCTGGTGCGCGCTGAGCGGGTACCCGCCGTAGTGAAGGATGGACACCAGCCGCTCCGGCGGGACGTCGATGTCGGTGCGGAGGAGCGTCTTGAGCTGGGCGTCGCGGTTCTGCTCGACGACGTAGACGCGCTCGTGATCGCGGAGGAACGCCTCGACCTCGGCGCCGAACGGGTACCCGCGCACCCGCAGATAGTCGACGCGCGTTCCGGCCGCGCGGAGCGACGCGAGCGCCTCGCGCACCGCCCCGTCGCAGCCGCCCAGGCTGACGATGCCGATGGGCGCGCCCTCGCCGTCGGCGATCGCCGCCGGCAGGAGGCGCGCCGCCGCGCGGTGCTTGCGCGCCAGCCGGTCGATGACCTCCTGGTAGTCCGCCGGCGTCTCGGTGTAGCTGCCGAGCTTGGTGTGGCCGGAGCCGCGGGCGAAGTACGCGCCCTTCGCCGATACGCCCGGGAGCGTGCGCGCCGCCACCGCGTTCTCGTCCTCGGGCCAGTAGCGGTAGAACTTGGCCATCTGCTCCAGCTCCGCCGCGCCGACGACGCGCCCCCGGTCGGGTCGGTAGGCGTCGTCCCAGCGCAGCTTGGGGCACACCCAGTCGTTCATGCCGATGTCGAGGTCGCTGAGCACGAAGACCGGCGTCTGGAGCTTCTCGGCCAGGTCGAACGCGGCGACGGCGAAGTCGAAGCACTCCGCCGGGTCGCGCGGGAACAGCAGCACGTGCTTGGTGTCGCCGTGCGACGCGTAGGCGCAGGCGAGGATGTCGCCCTGTTGCGTGCGCGTCGGCATCCCCGTCGACGGGCCCACGCGCTGCACGTCGAAGATCACGAGCGGCACCTCGGCGTAGTAGGCCAGGCCGATGAGCTCCCCCATGAGCGAGATGCCCGGGCCGGCCGTCGACGTGAACGCGCGCGCGCCCGCCCACGCCGCGCCGATCGTCATGCCGACCGCAGCGAGCTCGTCCTCCGCCTGGAGGATGCAGTAGCGGTTCTTGCCCGTCTTCGGGTCGCCGCGCAGGCGGCGGCAGAAGCCCCGGAACGCGTCCATGAGCGACGTCGCCGGGGTGATGGGGTACCACGCCGCCACCGTCGCGCCGGCGTAGACGCAGCCGAGCGCCGCGGCGGTGTTGCCGTCGATGAGGATGCGATCCTTGGTCGCCTCCATCTTCGCCAGGTGGAACGGCAGGGGCGGGGCGAACCGCTCGTGCGCGTACTGCCAGCCGAGCTGGATCGCCCTCTGGTTGGAGGCGCGCAGGGCCGCCTTGCCGGCGAACTTCTCGGCGAGAAGCTCGTTGACGATCGGCATGTCGACCTCGAGCAGCGCCGCCAGCACGCCCACGTACGCGATGTTCTTCATGAGGATGCGCTCGCGCGAGTCGGCGAACACGTCGCCGCACATCTTCGCCAGCGGCACGCCCAGGAAGGACACGTCCTCGCGGTGGAGCGACTTGTCGAGGGGCCAGGTCGAGTCGTAGAGGACGTAGCCGCCCGAGCGGACCTCGGCGATGTCGACCGCGTAGGTCTCGGCGTTCATCGCCACGGCCAGGTCGAAATCCACGGTGCGCGCCACGTGGCCGTCGCGGTTGACGCGGATCTCGTACCAGGTGGGCAGGCCCTGGATGTTCGACGGGAACAGGTTCTTGCCCGACACCGGGATGCCCATACGGAAGATCGCCTGCATGAGCAGTCCGTTGGCGCTGGCCGAGCCGGTGCCGTTCACGTTCGCCAGCTTCAGCGCGAAATCGTTGACTCGTGAGGGCTCGTCGGGCATGCGGGTTTTCCGGCCAGGGGGATGAGGAGGTCGAACTTCTGCATGTCCCACGCCGCGGTGGGGCACCTCTCGGCGCACAGGCCGCAGTGCAGGCAGACGTCCTCATCCTTGAGCATGAGCCGCCCCGTCTGGGGCAGCGGCGCCGAGGCGTAGAGCGCCTGGGTGGGGTTCAGTGCGGGCGCCGACAGGCGAAGGCGCACGGCGGCGGGGTCGCCGCCCGGGGCGATGGTGAGGCAGCTCACCGGACACACGTCGATGCACGCATCGCACTCGATGCAGCGCGGGGCGGCGAACACCGTCTGGACGTCGCAGTTCAGGCAGCGCTGGACCTCGCGCTGCGTCTGCTCGGCGTCGAAGCCTTGCTCGACCTCGAGGTCGAGGCGGCGGAAGCGCTCGCGTAGATCGAGATGCGCCATCTTGGCGCGCTTCGCCGCGCTGTAGTCGTTCGAGTAGCTCCACTGGTTGTGCCCCATCTTCTGCGAGTTGAGGCGCATCCCCTGCTTGGGGCGCTCGCGCACGGAGATGCCATGGCACAGGTTGTGGATGGAGATCGCCGCCTCGTGCCCGTGGGCGACCGCCCAGATGATGTTGAGCGGGCCGAATGCCGCGTCGCCGCCGAAGAACACGCCGGGGCGGGTGGACTCCATCGTCACCTTGTCGACGACGGGCACGTCGTCGGCGCCGAACTCGATGCCGATGTCGCGTTCGATCCACGGGAACGCGTTCTCCTGGCCGATGGCCAGGATCACGTCGTCGGCGGGGAGGAACACCGTGTCGAGCACCGTCGAGGTCATGCGGCCCTTTGCATCCTTGGTCCACTCGAGCCGCTCGAACTGCATGCCGCGCAGGCGGCCGTCCTCGACGACGAACGACTTGGGGGAGTGGTTGATGACGATCTCGACCATCTCCTCCTCGGCGTCCTCGAGCTCCCACTCCGACGCCTTGAAGTAGCCGCGCGGGCGGCGCGCCATCACCTTGATGTCCTTGCCGCCCAGGCGCCGCGACGAGCGGCAGCAGTCCATGGCGGTGTTGCCCACGCCGATGATGAGGACGCGGTCGCCGACGGAGCCGACGTGGCCGAAGGCGATGGCCTCGAGCCACTCGATGCCGATGTGGATGTTGGCCGCGCCCTCGCGCCGGCCGGGGATCTCCAGGTTCTTCCCCTTGGGGGCGCCCGCGCCGACGAACACCGCGTCGTAGCCCTCGGTGAGGAGGGCCTTCATGCTGTCGATGGGCGCGCCGTAGCGCACGTCGGCGCCCATCCCGACGATCATGTCGATCTCCTCGTCGAGGACGCGCGCGGGCAGGCGGAACGCCGGGATGTTGGTGCGCATGAGCCCGCCCGGGGTGGCGAGCTTCTCGAAGATGACGACCTCGTAGCCGAGCGGCAGGAGGTCGTTGGCCACCGTCAGGGACGCCGGTCCGGCGCCGACGCAGGCGATGCGCTTGCCGTTTTTCTTGGTCGCGCCCTTGGGCAGGCGGGGGGTGATGTCCTCGCGCAGGTCGGAGGCGACGCGCTTGAGCCGGCAGATGGCCACGGGCTTCCCGTCCACGCGGGTGCGGCGGCAGGCCGGCTCGCACGGCCGGTCGCAGGTTCGCCCCAGGATGCCCGGAAACACGTTCGATTCGCGGTTCAGGATGTAGGCGTCCCCGTATCGGCCTTGCGCGATCAGGCGGATGTACTCCGGCACGTTCGTATGCGCCGGACACGCCCATTGGCAATCGACCACGCGGTGAAAATAGTCGGGGTCGTGAATGTCGGTGGGACCCATGCTTGGACGGGTAGCGCGAAGGATAGCACCAAGTGGGGGAGCCGCGCGAGCCCCGCGTGTCCGTTCTTGACACGATGTATACATTCGAGTACAAGTACGGCATGGGTCGCAAGGACGAGGACGACGAGGATCGCAAGGCGTCGGTGATCCACACGCGCATCCCGGAGGCGCTGGAAAACGAGATCCGCCGGCGCGCCTCGTCGCTGGGGCTGTCGGTGTCGAACCTCGTGCGCAACGTGCTCCTCAACACGTTCGGGCTGGTCGAGAGCGTCATCATCGACAGCGCCGATGTGGCGCGGTCGGCGCGGTCGCGCGACAAGCCGTCGCCGTCCGTGCTGGCGTGGCACGAGGTCACGCTCAACCTCAACGCGCTGTGCGACCGCTGCAACGCCATCCTGGCGCGCGGCGGGCGCGCGGCGATCGCGGTGACCGACGGGCCGGCGCCGCGCACGTTCCGCTGTCTCGCCTGCGTGAAGGAGCTTGCCGATGAACGACACGAACCGGACGCCGACGACGCCGAATGACGGGGTGGGGGAGCGCGCCGCGGCGGTGCTCGACCGCGCCGGCGCCCTGGTCGCGCGGGTGCGCGCCCACGTGGGGCGTCTGGTCGACGACGTGACCCGCGACGCGCGGGCGGTGGCCGCCGAGGCGGAGGCGCTCTACGCCTCGCTGGTCGACGGGGCGCGCGTCGCGGGGGTCGCGGTGCGCGGGTCGCCCCGGGTGGGGCGGGTCCTCGCCGAGGCCGCCGCGATCGCCGCCTCCTACCGCGCGGTGGCCGCGCTGGGCGGCGAGCCGGGCGACGCGCTGCACGCGCGCTGCGCCCGCCGCGCGCACGACCTGGCCGTCGAGCTGCGCGGGCCGCTGCTCAAGGTCGGGCAGTTCGCCGCCGCGCGCGCCGATCTCCTGCCGGCGGCGTGGGTGCGCGAGCTCCTGCGCCTGACCGACCGCGTGCCGCCCGTCGCCGCCGCGACCATTCTCGCCCGCATCGACGCCGAGCTCGGGCCGGGGCGCTTCCGCTCGGTGGATCCGGAGCCGCTCGCGGCGGCGTCGCTGGCGCAGGTGCACGCCGCCGAGCTCGTCGACGGGACGCGGGTGGCCGTGAAGGTCCAGGTCCCCGGCGTCGAGGACGCGGTCGAGGCGGACCTGGCGGCGCTGCGCATCATCGCCGCCGCATTCGACGCCGGCGCGCCCGCCCTCGGGCTGCCCGTCGTCGCGGCGGAGCTCGCGCGCGCCGTGCGCGCCGAGCTCGACTACGCGGCCGAGGCCGCGAACGCGGCGCGGCTGGCGTCGGCCCTCGCGGGCGATGCCGACGTCCTCGTGCCTGCCGTCGTTCCCGAGCTGTCGACGGCGCGGGTGCTGACGCTCGCCCGCGTCGACGGCCGGCGGCTCGTCGATTATCTTGCGGACGCCGCGCCGGCGGCGAGGGATCACGTGCTCGCCACGCTGCTCCGCACCACCGCCGAGCAGATCTTCGTCCACGGCTGCTTCCAGGCCGATCCCCATCCGGGGAACTTCCTGGTCGTGCCCGGCGCGGATCCGGACCGGCCGCGGCTGGCGCTGCTCGATTTCGGCTGCATCGCGACGCTCGACGCGCCGCTGCGCGCCGCCTACGCCCGCCTGGCCCTCGCGCTCCTCGGCGGCGACGGCGCCGGCGCGGCGGCGGGCCTCGCGGCGCTCGGGTTCGTGGCCCGCGACGGCGATCCTCGGACGGTGGTGCGCCTCGCCGACGCCATGCTCGGCGCGCTGCGCGAGGGCGTGCGCCTCGACGATCCCACGTTCGACCCCGCCGCGGCGCTGGCGCAGGCGTTCGCCCTGGCGCGGCGGCACCCGGTGGCCGCGCCGTCGCACTTCGTCCTCATCGGGCGGGTGCTGGCGACGCTCGGCGGCCTCGTCTTCGCGCACCGCCCCGCGATCCAGCCGTTCGCGGCCATCGCGCCGGCCATGTCGGCGGCGCTGGTGGGCTGAGTTATTCCGGCTCTTGCCCCACCTCGAAGATCGAATCGGCAGCCTTGCAAAAGCTCACCTTGCGCAGCGTCGGGGGCGGCGATTTCTTCTCGCGCTCGGCCGACGCGCGGCGGTCGACATAGCCCTTCCGGTACTTCTCCGGGCTCGCCTTCTGCAGCCTGGCCAGGGCCACCGTCCACGGCGCGAGCGACGTGGGCTCGGTCGGCTCGGGCACGAGCGACATCAGATCGAGCACGTTGTCCAGCACGGCCGGGTCGGGCTTGTCGGCCTTCGCCGCGTGGGGGCTCCCCGACTGCTGGTCGAGCAAGTGCGCGAGGAGCGGCACGAGCACGCGGTCCCGCATCGCGTCGAGGTTCGCCGCCTCCACCTGGCAGCGCATCATCCGCCCGTGCAAGCGCGCCACCGACGGACCGGACTCGCTGACCGGCCGCTCCAGGATGCGCCGCATGGCCTGGTCGAAGTCGCCCTTCGCCTCGGCGAACCCGGTCAGCATGACCTCGACGAACCGCCCCCGGCACTCGTCGTCGCACGTCTTGCCCGCGACGTAGTCCGCCAGCCACTTGCCCTCGTCGGCGTGCAGCTTGTTCACGTCGCCGGACTCGGCGGACGTGCGCAGCTCCTCGGTGCGCGCCAGCGCGATGAGCAGCGCGCCGATGGCGTGGGCGCCCGCCGAGAAGCCCTCGAAGCGCTTGAGCTCGGCCCACTGCGCGTGCTGGTACATGTCCATGACCGCCGGCGCGAACAGCCACATCAGGCGGGTCGGCTCCTTCTGCACCGCGCGCTCGTCGCGCACGAGCGCCAGCGGGCTCCGCGCCGACACCGCCATCGTGTCCGCCGTCCCCGGCGGCGAGGCCGCCCAGCTCTCCACCTCGTCGCTCACCACGTGGGCGATCGCGTCCGAGCGCGGCCCGAGCTCGTCGATCTTGCACAGGTCGACCTGGCGCGCCAGGCCGTAGCGCTGCTCGCAGGTGGGCGTGAACGCGTGCGCCAGCTGCACGTAATCCTTCTCCGCCGTCGACGCCAGCACGCTCTTCATGTACTCGGGGTTGTCCTTGCCCAGCTCGAGCGCGTAGGACACCGCGAGCTCGGGGTCGAGGATCTCGCCCCGGGTGAGCGACAGCAGCACGCCGTAGCGCTGGTCGGCCGTCGACCCGCCGCGCGTCGACAGGACCTGCAGGTTCTTGGACAGGATCTCGGCGCGCTCGATGCGCCACTGGTTCTCCGCTTGCGTCTTGGCGATCGCCTGCTGCGACTCGGCCTGGTGGCGCGCGATCTCCGACTGCTTGTACTGCCAGATCGATGTGGCGATGAGACCGGCGGCGCCGATGACGCCCGTCGACAGGAACGTGTGGTAGGTCTGGATGAACTTTCCGACGCGCGACTGCGCGACGGGGGCGTCGGGCTTCTTTTCGACCGGGGCTTCGGGCTTGGGCTCGACCGGTGCTTCCGCGTGTGCATCCTCCATCGCGCCAACATAGCGCGCGGGCGGCGCACCCGCCACGCTCAGCGTTTCCTCTTGTTGAACAGATCACCCAGCGTGCCGAGCTTGACCGGCGCGGCCGGCGCGGCCGCAGGCGCGTCGTCGCCGTCCTCGCGCGCGCCGGCGAGGCCGAGCGACAGCCGTCGCCGCTCCGGCTCGACGCCCAGGACGACCACCTCGAGCGCCGCGCCCGGCTTCACGACCTCGCGCGCGTGGTGCACGCGCCGCCCGCCCCCGAGCTCGCTGACGTGCACCAGCCCCTCGACGCCGGGGGCGAGCTCGACGAACGCGCCGAACGGCTCGACGCGCGTGACCTTGCCCGTCGCGCGCGCCCCCTCGGGGAACCGCTCCGGCACCTTCGCCCACGGGTCCTCGGCGAGCGACTTCAGCGACAGCGAGATCTTCTCCGGCCGGCGGGCGTCGCCCGTCTTGTCGATCTTCAGCACCTGGACCTCGATCTCCTGCCCGGGCGCGAGCATCTCCGACGGGTGCGCCACGCGCGCGAACCCGAGCTCGCTCACGTGCAGCATCCCCTCGATGCCTCCCAGGTCCACGAACGCGCCGTAGTCCTTGACCGAGGTGACCTTGCCGCGAAGGATCGCGCCGACGGCGAGGCGCGCGCGGGTCGACGCGGCGCGGGCGCGCTCCTCCTCCTCGAGGAGGGCCTTGCGCGACAGGACCAGGTTGCCCTTCTCGAGGCGGGTGATGCGAAACGTGAGGCGCTTGCCCACGAACGCGGACGCGTCGTCGACGTGGCGCAGGTCGAGCTGGGAGATGGGGCAGAACCCGCGCGTGCCCGCCACCTGGACGTCGACGCCGCCCTTGTTGACGGCGCCCACGACGCCCTCGACCGGCACGCCCAGCGCGAACGCCTGCGCCAGCTCCGCCGCCGCGTCGGGGCCGCGCCCCATCGCGCGCCGCAGCACGATGCACCCGGCCTTGCCGCCGATCTCGACGACGCGTCCCTCCACCACGTCGCCGACCTTCACGGGGAGCCGGCCGTCGGCGTCGCGCAGCTCGGACGCGTCGATCATCGCCTCGGACTTGGCGCCGAGATCGATGAACACCGCGTCGCGGCCGATCGACGCCACGCGCCCGCGCACGAGCTCGCCCACCTGCGGGTCGCGGCGGCGCGGTTTCCGGTCGTATTCCGCCAGGAGCTTGGCGAAGTCCTCGTCGCCTTCGTCGGGGGGTGCGCCCATGAGGGCGCATAGTCTACTCGATCCGGCGCGAGCAGGCGTCGGCCTGGATGGCGTCGTGGGCGGCCATGAGGCACTGGTAGTCGTGCTTCGACACCATGATGGTGCATTTTTGCACGAGCGCCGGGATGCGCGTGGTCGCCTGCGCGGCGCGTTCCGACGGGCTCGGCTGGAGCGTGCGATCGAGGAACGTGATGTTGTCGAGGTGCTCGACGAGCTCGGCGCATTCCGCGTTGCTGGCGAACTGGCCGCGGGCCTGCGCGGTCGCCGGGTCGGGGGTCGATGCGCCGCAGCCGGCGACGAGCCCGAACACGATCAGGAAACGCTTCATGTCGTTTGGACGCGCCGCGGCGGCCGGCAGTTGCCTATGGAGCCAGCGCGGCCTCGACGTGCGCCGAGAACCGGCGCTTGGCGCGCGAGCGGGGGCGTCGGTCCGCGGCGTCGAGGGCGGCGAGGAGCAGGGCCAGCAGGGCGAGCGGCGGCGACGCCGCGTCGGCGACGGCCCGCACGCTGGCGAACAGCGGCGCGCCGCTCTCGTCGACCATCTCCCGCTCCAGCCAGGTGACGAGCTCCGCGTCGTCGGCGAGCCGCAGGCGGCGCGACCCGTCCCCGCGCGGAAGCTCGGCGAGGACGTGCGCCAGCGCGTCGCGCCCGCCGGCGCGCCACCGAAACGACAGCCACGGGCTGGCGAGGAACGCGTCCACCAGCCGCACCATGGGCCGCAGCGTTCGCTTCCTCACCCGCTTCCACCTAGCGTGCGCCGGGGCGGCCGCCCGCCAGCGGCGGTGAAAGTCGCCGCGCCGCTCCCACGGAAGCACGAGCACGCCCGCCGTCGCGCGCCCGTCCTTTTCCCGCACCGCCGCATAGATGAGCTGGTTTTCCACGCACCCACGCTACCGCTCGGGTGTGACAACTCCGGCCCCGCGACAGTTCTCCCGCGTTACAATCGGCCATGACCGCGCTGACCTGCAAGACCCATCCCCGGGCCGCCGCGGAGTTCGAGTGCGTGCCCTGCGGCGTCGTCCTGTGCCGCGCTTGCACGCGCCTGCTCCGCGACGGAAAGACCGTCAGCTGCCTCCGCTGCGGCGGCCTCGTGCTGCCGTTCACCGGGCTGGGCAAGACGTCGACGGCGCCCCAGCGGGCGGAGGCGGCGCGGCCGCTCCTCGAGCGCCTGCCCGGCACGCTCGCCTACCTCAAGCAGCCGGCGGTGATCTTCGTCATGCTCGGCCTCGCGATATTCGTCTACGTGGGGAGCTTCAGCACCATCCTGTCGCTCGTGGCCGCGGGCACGCTGGCGGCCGTCGTGTTCCGCATCGTCGAGACGAGCGCGTACGGCGACGACCGGCTCGAGCCGCCCGACTTCACCGATCTGTGGGAGAGCGTGATGTCGCCGCTCGTGCGTTACCTGGCGACGGTGCTGCCGCTCATCGTCGCGCTGTTCGCCGCCGGGCTCGGCTGGGCGGGGACCGGCATGATGCCGAGCGACCTCCTCGAGCTCCTCGGGCCGTGGGCCATCGTCGTCGTGGTGTGGCTCCTCCTCTGGCCCCTCCTCATCATGGTCGCGGCGATCACGCGGTCCACGCTCGCCGTCTACGATCCGCGCGTGTGGTTCCGCGTGCTGCGCGACATGCGCGGCGACTACGTCCTCGGCGCGCTCGGCTTCTACGCGGCGTTTCTCCTCGATGTGTTCGTGCTGCGCCCGCTGGCGATCTTCGTGGCGCTGCGCGCGCCGATCCCGGTGCTCGTGCCGATTCTGTTCCAGTTCATCGAGCTCATGCTCATCGCCTGGCGCTCGCGCATCCTGGGCGAGGCCTGCCGCCCCTACGTCGACCTGTAGAATGGCGGCATGCCCGAAACCGTGCATCTGCGCTCCTACGAGGTCCGCGTCGTCGGCGCCCGTCGCGAGCACTTCCGCGACCTGTACCACGCGGCGCTCCGCCAGCCGCTGTGGGCGCTGATCCTCCGCATCGTCTTCCTGTTCCTCGCCCTCAACGTGGTCTTCGCCGCGGTGTACGTGGAGTGCGGCGGCATCGCCAACGCGCGCCCCGGGTCGCTGGCCGACGCGTTCTTCTTCAGCGTGCAGACGATGGGCACGATCGGCTATGGGGCGATGTACCCGGTGTCGGGGCTCGCCAATACGCTGGTCGTGATGGAGGCGGTCATCGGCCTTCTGGTCACCGCCGTGGCGACCGGCCTGGTGTTCGCCAAGTTCTCCCAGCCGCTCGGGCGCATCGCGTTCACGCGCAACGCCGTCATCACGCTCATGGACGGCGTGCCCACGCTGATGTTCCGGCTGGGCAACGAGCGCGGCAACATCATCGCCGAGGCGCAGGTGCGCGTCGTCCTGATCCGGACCACCGTCAGCGTCGAGGGGATGAAGCTCTATCGCATGGCGGACCTGCCGCTGGTGCGCGACCGCTCGCCGGCGCTGCAGCGCTCGTGGACGGTGCTGCACGTGCTCGGGCCGGGCAGCCCGCTCGAGGGGGCGACGCCGGAGTCGATCGCGCGCGACGAGGTCGAGCTGATGGTGACGGTGTCCGGCACCGACGACACGTCGCTGCAGCCGGTGCACGCCCGCCGACAGTACGAGGCGCGCGACATCGTGTGGGGGGCGCGCTACGCCGACGTCCTGTCGGAGCTGCCCGACGGCAACCTGGTGCTCGACGTCCGGCGGTTCCACGACCTCGAGCCGACGGCGCCGACGGACGCGTTCCCCTACCCGCGTCCCAGCGCGTCGTGAACCGCCTG
Source organism: Haliangiales bacterium (assembly GCA_035259575.1). GTDB lineage: Bacteria > Myxococcota_A > Polyangia > Haliangiales > SHYZ01 > DATFWE01. Next base: position 1,429 of record DATFWE010000012.1, on the reverse strand, counting down.
GCCGAGCGCCACGGTGCGCTGGCGGGGGCCGCCGAGCGCGTGGTGCAGGCCGAGGTGGATGTGGCGCGCCCTGTCGACGAACTGATCGAGCGGCACGAAGTTCATCCGCCGCGACGGCTCGGGCGCGTCGGGGACGCAGTTCGCGGCGGTGTCGACGGCGTGGTGGGCGCGGCACACGTTGGGACGCGCCGGGTAGATCGAGCACAGGCCCTCGCGCAAGAACGGGCAGGGCACGCGCATCCGCCAGTAGTCGAGCACGCGCGCGACGACGCCCTCGCGGTCCTGCGCCTGGGTGGCGTCGGCGATGAGCTCCGCAACGGCGGCGCAGGCGTCGCGCCAGGCGGGGTAGGCGGCCTCGAACCGGGCGAGCGTCTCGGCGTTCTCGGGCAGGCGCAGCCACGCCGCCACGCGCAGCGCCTCGGGCAGGAACACCATGATGGGCATGCTGCAGCAGCTGTCGCAGCCCGCGCCGCAGGCGATCGTGATGCGGCGGCTGCGCGCCGACGCATCCCGCTGCGCGGTGCCCGCGTCGACGCCCTCCTGCAGCTCCGCGGCGACGGCGACGGCGTCCTCGACGGTGACCGTGCGGGGGAACCGCCGGCGGCCGGTGAGATAGCCGTTGTCGGAGACGAGCTCTGCCACCAGCCGTTGCAGGCGCTCCTTGTCGGTCATCGGGTATGCTCGGAAGCATACCCATGACCGGCGTGATGCTGGGCGAACGCTTCGATCGCGCGATGGCGCTGGCGATGGAGCTGCACCGGCGGCACTGGCGCAAGGGTACGACAATCCCCTACCTGGCGCACCTCCTGGGCGTGGCGTCGCTCGTGCTCGAGCACGGGGGCGGCGAGGACGAGGCGGCGGCGGCGCTGCTCCACGACGCCGTGGAGGATCAGGGCGGCGCCCCCACGCTCGCGCGCATCCGCGCCGAGCTCGGCGACGCGATCGCCGACATCGTCCGCGCGGTGTCCGACACGGACGTCGTGCCCAAGCCGCCCTGGCGCGAGCGCAAGGAGCGCTATCTCGCACACTTGCCGCAGGCCGCGGCGCCGGCCCGCCTCGTGTCCGCCGCGGACAAGCTCCACAACGCCCGCGCGATCGTCGCCGATCTGCGCGTCCACGGCGAGGGGGTGTGGGACCGGTTCGCCGGCGGCCGCGAGGGAACGCTGTGGTATTACCGCTCGCTGGTCGAGGCCTTCCAGTCGGGGGGCTCGCCGGGCGGACCGCCCGCCGAGCTCGTCGCCGAGCTCGCCCGCACCGTCGGAGAAATGGAACGGCTCGCGCGCGAGGATTGATCTGCGGCCGCGGGAGGCCGTACGATCCTGGGTCATGCCCAAGACACCGCTCCTCGACTCCCTGCGCCGGCTGTTTCGCGACCTTCGCGCCTCACGGCAGACCGGCATCCCGGTGCGCGAGATCCAGGAGCGGCGGG
>DATFWE010000011.1:0-43269 GCA_035259575.1 Haliangiales bacterium | reverse complement strand
GATGAGGAAGATCCCCATTCATTGGGATGATCTGGAGAGCGCGTTCGAGCGCAATGCGCCCGATACCGAGAGCTTTCTGGAGATTTCCACGGGGCACGTGGTGTCGCTCACGAGCGGGGATCCCGAGACGCCCTCCCTTCGCACCAAGGTCGGCGGCAACATCGCCAACTACATCCGCATCGACCCGGCGTCGTCGCGCGAGCAGTACCGGTGGATGGAGCGGTTCGTGGGCAGCGTCACCGAGCCCCAGCTGCGCGAGCGGCTGATCATGGCGATCGACGGCAAGGGCGCGTTCCGGCGCTTCAAGGACGTCCTCCTCGCCTTCCCCTCGGAGCGCGAGCGCTGGTTCTCGTACCGCGCGGACCTCCTGCACTGGCACATCCACAACTGGCTCGGCGAGAACGACATCGAGCCGACCGTGCCGGCGCCGTGGGGCGAGGCCAAGCCGCCGCCCGACCTGGGCGAGGCGGTGCCGGTCGCCATCCCCCACGGCACCGAGGCGCCCGGGGAGGCGCTCCGGCGCCAGGCGCGCGAGCTCATCGACAGCCTGCCGGCGATCGAGCTCCCCTCCGCGATCGCGTTCCTCGAGTTCCTGGGCACGCGGGCGCGCGACGCGCGGCCGAAGCCCGGGTTCGTCGAGGAGATGGCGGACCCCGACGAGCGTCCGGTGCGGCCGCGCGCCGTCCGCTGATCTTCCGTCGACGCCGCGTTGTTTGCCCAGGCGTCGCCGCTTTGCTACATTCTCGCGCGACGATCGACTAGGCGATGGCGGAACGAACCCTGCTCCTCAACTCCAGCTACGAGCCGCTCAAGGTCATCTCGTGGCAGCGCGCGGTCACGCTCCTGTGGCTGGGCAAGGTCGAGGTCATTCGCGAGTACGACGGGTATATCCGCGCGATAACGTTCAAGATTCGGATGCCGGCGGTCGTGCGCCTGCTGCGTTTCATCCGGCGCAAGCGCCCCCAGGTGAGCTTCTCGCGCCGGAACCTGTTCCTCCGCGACGACAACCACTGCCAGTACTGCGGGAAAAAGAGGGACACCCCGGAGCTCACCTACGACCACGTGACGCCGCGCTCGCAGGGTGGGCGCACCGAGTGGACGAACATCGTCACCTGCTGCGTCGATTGCAATCGGCGGAAGGGGGGGCGCACGCCCGAGCAGGCGGGGATGCGCCTCCTCCGCTCGCCGCGTCGCCCCGAGCACCTGCCCGGCGTTCTGACCATCACCATCGCGCTCAACACGGCGCCCGACGCCTGGCGGGACTTCCTCTACTGGAACGTCCGGTTGGACGAAGACTAGCGGGGACCGAGCCGAAGGCGCGGGAACCCCGCTACTGCCCTGTCTTACGGCGGCGCCCAGATCCAGCCGTCGACCTCGAACACCTCCCGCCCTTCCTCCGGCATCGTCCACCCGTCGCGCGCCCACAGGAATGCCGTGTACGCGCAGATCACCGCGTCGAAGCAGTGATCGTTCGACAGCACCGTCTCGCGCGCGAGTCGGCTCGTGCGTCCGAACACGACCTCCTTGCGCAGCGACTCGAGCACGCCGGCGCGCGTCTCCCAGGTGTCGACCTCGCGCTTGTACGAGCGCGCGACCGACGAGCCCCACAGCTTTTGCAGCGTCGCCTTGGGGTAGACCTCGAGGAGGTTGCGGTTGAGCGTGAACTCGGGGAGGAGCGCGCGCGTGAGGTGGGCGGCGCGGGCGGTGAGCGGCCCCATGCCCTGGCCGAGCGTCTCGCGCGGCAGGATCCCGCCCTTGCGGTGGAGCCAGACCTCGGTCGCGCGCTGGGTGTAGGGCGTGAACAGCGGCCGGCGCCGCGGCGCCTCGGGCGGATCGACCGCGGCCAGCGCGGTCCCGGCCGTGCGGAACCAGACGATCGTGGCGTCGTGGCAGGCGACGAGGCCCGGGCACACCGGCTCGCGACAGCGGACGCACGCGGTGAGCGTGAGGGGCGCGTCCACCGCCAGCACCGCCCCCTCGGCGTGTAACTTCAGGTACTGAATCAGCTTTTCGTCGTGCCAGGGCTCCCCGTCCACCGCGGTGGTCGCTTCCAGTACCTCGAGCGTCCCGTCCCGCAGGCGCAGGCGCGCGACCGCAGTCGTCTTCCCCTTGCCGCCGCCGAGGTCGACGCCGAGGAAGCTTTCGAACGCGCGCTGCATTTGCGGGCGGTTTTAGCACATACAATGCCCCCCGATGGCCATTGCCCAGAACGGCATCTTTTACGAGATTCACGGTCACGGACCGGGACTGCCGGTCGTCCTCGTCATGGGGCTGGCGATGGACGGCGGCGGCTGGGCCAAGCAGCTCCCCGCCCTCGAGAGGCGGCGGCGCGTGCTCGTCGTCGACAACCGCGGCGTGGGCCGGTCGAAGAAGCCCAAGGGCCCCTACGCGACGGCGGACATGGCCGACGACGTCGCCGGCGTCCTCGACGACGCCGGCGTGCCGCGCGCGCACGTGGTCGGGGTGTCGCTCGGCGGCGCGATCTCCCAGGAGCTGGCGCTGCGGCACGCGCGCCGCGTGAAGTCGCTGGCGCTGATCTCGACGTTCGCGCGCGCCGACGCGGGCATGGCCAGGACCGCCGAGGAGGGGGCGCACCGGTCGAGCGGCGCGGGCGCGGTCGCCGAGGCGATGTCGGCGATCGCCGAGGGCAAGATCGTCCTCGACCCCAAGGCGCTGATGAAGTTTCTCATGCCGCTGGTGGTGACGCCGGCGTTCATCGAGCGCGAGCGGCAGTGGCTGCGCGACATGTTCGACCGCGCGCTGTCCAACGGATTCTCGTCGGAGGGCATCGCCGGGCAGGTCGCGGCGGCGCTCGCCCACGACACCACCGACCGGCTCGCCACCGTCGGCGCACCCACGCTCGTCGTCCTCGGCACCGAGGACGTGCTGGTGCCGGCCGGGCTCACGCGCCGCCTGGCGCAGCTCATCCCGGGCGCGCGCCTCGTGGAGATCTCCGACGCGCCGCACGGCCTCATCATGGAGCACGCCGACACGGTGAATCCTCTACTCGCGGAGTGGCTCGCGAGTCATGATTGACGCGTGACGAACGCGGAGATCGCCCGCGCGCTGTACGAGCTGGCCGACGCGCTGGAGCTCGGCGGCGGCGCCGACGCCGCGTTCCGCGTGCGCGCGCTCCGGCAGGGGGCGCGCACGATCGACGGCCTGGCCGATTCGGCCGCCGACCGCCTGGTCGCCGGGACGCTCACGCAGGTGCGGGGCATCGGCGAGGGGATCGCCCGCCGCGTCGAGGAGCTCGTCGTCACCGGGAAGATCGCGGACCTGGAGAAGCTGCGCGCCCGCGCGTCGCCGGGGCTCGCCGAGGTCGCGCGCGTCGAGGGCATCGGCCCCAAGACCGCCGACCTGTTCTTTCGCGAGCTCGGCATCGCGTCGCTCGACGAGCTCGAGGCGGCGGCCAAGGCCGGTCGCCTGCGCGCGCTCCCGCGCGTCGGCGCGCGCAAGGAGGAGGCGATCCTCGAGGCGATCGGCCGCGCGCGCGCGTTCCGCGGGCGGACGCGCCTCGACCGCGCGGAGAAGGAGGTCGCCCCGTTCGTCGAGCGCCTGCGCGGGCTCGCCGGTGTGGAGCGGGTGGAGCTCGCCGGGTCGGTGCGCCGCCGGCGCGAGACGGTGGCGGACGTCGACATCCTCGTCCAGAGCGCCGACGCCCCGGCGGCGATGCGGGCGTTCGTCGGGATGGCGCTCGTCGACGCGGTGCTCGCGCAGGGTCCGACCAAGTCGTCGGTGAAGACGCGGGGCGGGCTCCAGGTCGACCTGCGCGTCGTCCCCGCCGACGCGTTCGGCGCGGCGCTGCACTACTTCACCGGATCCAAGGAGCACAACGTCGCGATCCGCGCGCTTGGCGTGCGCCGCGGCCTGCTCATCAACGAGTACGGCGTGTTCGAGGGGCGCGGCGACGGGCCCAAGATCGGCGGCGCCGAAGAGGTCGACGTGTTCCGCGCGGTGGGGCTGCCGTGGATCCCCCCCGAGCTGCGCGAGAACCGCGGCGAGATCGAGGCGGCGCTCGCCGGGCGGCTGCCGCGCCTCGTCGAGCTCGCCGACGTGCGCGGCGACCTCCACACCCACACCGACGAGACCGACGGGCGGAACACGCTCGAGGACATGGTCGCCGCCGCCGCCGCGCTGGGACGCGAGTACATGGCGATCACCGACCACTCGCAGGCGCTGACGTTCGTGCGCGGCCTCGACCCCGAGCGGCTGCGCGCCCAGGGCCGGCGGATCCAGGAGCTCAACGACCGGCGCGGCGGGTCGCCGCGGCTCCTGCGCGGGATCGAGGCCGACATCCTCCTCGACGGCTCGATCGATCTCGGCGCGGAGGTCCTCGGCGAGCTCGACTGGGTCATCGGATCGGTGCACTCGCATTTCCAGCTCCCGCGCGCCGAGCAGACGGCGCGGGTGGTGCGCGCGATCGAGTCGGGGCTCATCGACGTGGTGGGCCACCCGACGGGGCGCAAGATCGGCGAGCGCGCCGAGGTCGACCTCGACCTCCAGGTCGTCATCGAGGCGGCGCGGCGGTGCGGGGTGGCGCTGGAGGTGAATTCCTACCCCGATCGCCTCGACCTCCGCGACGAGCACGCCCGCCTCGCCGTCGAGCGCGGCGCGTTCGTGGTCATCGATACCGATGCGCACGCCACCGATCATTTGCGTGGGCTCGCGTACGGTGTGAACGTCGCGCGTCGCGCGTGGATCGAGCCGCGCCACGTCCTCAACACCCGTCCGCTCGATGAGCTCCTCGCCCACCGCCGCGATCGTCTGTAAGCTTGGACGCGCTCGCGCGTTCTGCTAGCGTCACCTCCGTGGGACGCATCGAGATGCTCAAGGAGTTCGCCGCCCAGCACGCCGAGGATCCGTTCCCCCGCTACGGGCTGGCGATGGAGTACAAGAATGCGGGGCTCCTGGCGGAGGCGGAGGCCGAGTTCGCGGGGCTGCGCCGGGCGTTTCCCGACTACGTGCCCGCGTACTTCCACGCGGCGAGCGTGTACCGCGCGCTGAAACGGCGCGTGGAGGCGGAAGAGACCTACCGCGCGGGCATCGACGCTGCGACGCGGAAACCCGACCCCCATGCCCGCGGCGAGCTCGAGGCGGCGCTGGCGGAGCTTGACCAAGAAGAAGGAGGAGCGAGATGAAGAAGATCCTGTCCTTGGTGTTTGCCCTGTTCGTCGGAACGATGGCGTTCGGCTGCGGCAGCTCGCAGAAGCCGGAGCCGGCCAAGCCCGGCGATCAGCCGGCCGCCGCCCCGACCGATCCGTCCCAGACGACGCCGCCGCCGGCGACTCCGACCCAGCCGAAGTAGCAGACCAGACCAATGGCGGGGTTCCCGCGCCTTCGCGCGGTCCCCGCTACGGCCCTATCGCGACCGGATTCGCGGTTCGCGACATGCTCTCCGACGCGCCCGTGAGCGCGTCGGACCTCACCGCCGCGTCGATCTCGCGCCCGCTGTTCGACCCGTGGCATCCGCCGCACACGTTGTTGAACAGCTCGCGGCGGATGCCGAGCGAGATCGACTCGCCCGGCCCGACCTGGTGCTCCTCCTTCATGCGGAAGACCGTGGTCTGGCCCTTGAGCAGGCCGAGGTACAGCGGCGTCGCCGCCGGCACGCGCACGCGCACCGAGCCGTCCCTCTCGAGCGGCGCGGAGCCGACCATGCTGCCGTCGGCGCCGTAGACTGCCAGCGCGTCGACGTCGAAGTCCTCGACGTGTCGGCCGCGCCGCAGGTTCGAGCCGAGGAGCGTCGCCACCATCGGGGCGTCGGGCAGGTGGATCGTCGCGTGCGTCGCGTCGCCGCCGGAGCTGCCGCCGAACACGAGCTGGCGCTGGTTGAGGTAGAACGGCCGCGGCGGGTAGGCGAGCGCGAGCGTCGGCTCGACCTGGGACTCGCCGGCGATGCCGAGGTTCGTCTGCGTCCCCCTGGTCGGGCCATAGACGTCGACGACCGTGAGCTTGAACGGCAGGCTCGTGGCGTTGACGAGATCGACGGGACCGGCGGCGAACCCGGCGAGGATGCGTCCGTCCGGTAGGACGATGGGCGAACGGTAGGCGCCCGCGCCGGGATCCAGATAGGTCACCGACGGCATGAAGCCGCGGTCGGTGCGCCCGCGCTCGAACGGCCCGACCGACCGGTTGAAGATGCCGATGACGCCGCCGCCGGCGCGCGCCACGGCGGGCCCGAAGACGAGGACGAAATCGCCGTCGAAGCTCTCGCGGATCTCGGTGGCCTGCGCGTAGCCGACGGAGTCGTGGACGTCGCTGCCCGGGTTGGCCGGCTCCACCAGCGACTGGGCGCGCTGGCCCAGGAGAGGATGGTAATCGGTGAGATCCCAGTTGATGCGGCGGCCGGACAGCTGGTAGTAGCCCGCGCTCGCATCCTGGATGTCCACCTTCTCGGTCGTCATCGACACGCGGCCGTCGCGCATGAACTGCGGGCCGAGCTCGCTGTTCGACAGGAACGTCATGCGCTCCGCGCCCGAGCCGTTGGCGTGCATGCGCCAGATGTCGGCCTGGGGCAGGTGGAGCCGCTTGCTGCTGCCGCCGGCGCGCGTGGACGCGAAGACGATCCACGCGCCGTCGGGCGACCACGCGGGATCGAGGTCGTGAACGCCCGCGTCGCCGGTGATCGGCGTGCAGCCGTTGCCGTCGATCCCGACGGTGTAGATGTGGAGCGTGTCGCCGGCGTTCTTGCGCATCGCGAACGCGACGGTGGTGCCGTCGTTCTTGACGTCGGGCGCGCGGACGTCGGCGTCGGCGGCGGACACGCCGCAGCTGCCGAGGATCGACGTCGCCGCGCCGGCGGTGACGGACGTGCCCAGGGTGAGGGTGACGACCTTGAGATCGCTGCCGCCCTGGTAGGTGGCGAAGTCCTGGAGCGGGGCGACGTGCGCCGCGCGGCGCTCGACGTAGACGACGCGCACCGTATTTCCGGCATTGGGGTTGCCCATCGCCGCCCGCTCGAGGCGGACCCACTCGGCGACGGTGCAGTAGGGGGACGACGTGGCGGGGTCGTACGGGGCGGTGCACTGGTACGCCGCGTCGGCGTCGCTGCCCTCGAGAAGCGGGCCGCCGCGGTGGCGGATGCCTCCCTTGGGCTCGGGGATGTTCTTGGCCACGACGCGGGAGCGGCGGATGTCAGGAATCTCCAACGCCATGAATTCGTACTTGAACAGGCGATAGTTCTTCTCGAGGCCGATGGAGGAGAACCAGCCCTGGCCGCCGGAACGGACCTTGAAGTCGTTCATCGCGACGCTGGAGTGGCACCCCTCGGCGGCGCAGCCGCGCTGGAGCAGGACCGCCATCACCCGGTCGGCGAAGAACAGGCGATTGGTGTCGCCGGGAGCGTACGGGAGCGCTCCCACCGCCATGATGAACGCCTTGAGGGTGTTGTAATCGCTGTCGCCCGCCGAGAAATGCGCGCCGCCCGTGTGCGAGGCGACGCCCGCCACGGGACGGGAGATGATCTCGGAGTCCTCGGCGCGGGCGGCCGAGAACGCCCACACCTTGTAGAAGTTGAAGATCTTCTGGGCGTCGTCGGAGCCGCAGGTGATGTAAAAGTCCGACTGGGGGGCTCCATGACAGGTCCCGGTGTTGCAGCCCTTGGCGTTCAGGACGCCCTGGACGCCGTCGAACATTCTCGCGTACATCGCCCACTGGGAGCTGCCCGTGACCGTGGTCGGGTCGAAGTCGCCGGGGATGGCGGTGCTGCACGGGCCGTCGCCCTGGACCGGGGCCGGAACCGGGCGCTGTCCGTCGATCGTGGCGCCGTTGGACAGCCATTGCTGGAGCGTGAGGTAGGCGTCCGAGCCGACGCGGAGGATCGACCCGCCGGCGTGCGGGATCTGGCTCGGGAGCTTCTGGTCGCGGTAGACGATCTTGAGGTCCTGCGTCGGGCCGACGGCCTTGAGGAGCAGGAAGGGCACCGGGTACGCGCCGAACTGGCGCAGGAGGTCGGGCCGTTTCTTGATGTTCTCGAACGAGCTGGTGTCGAGGTTGCCGGCGGCAAATGCGTAGGGGTCGGCGGGGTCGGCGCGGTGGCAGCCGGACGTTCCCTGGGAGCAGCTGTTGTTGAGGATCGGGAGGATGACACGATTGAAGTAGTCGTTGCCCGGGGGCGCCTCGCTCTGGCAGGCCGCGGCGAGCGCGAGGACAGCCAAGGTGAGTCTATGCATGGGCCCCCAGTGTACTGCGCGGCCGTCCGGCGCTTGAACCCCGTTCAGAACCGTATGGAAGATGACCCCGGTTTGTGGCATGTCAGATTGCGACCCCGCCGGGGTACCCGAATGGCACAGGGAGGGGTCTCAAAAGCCCCCGCCGCAAGGCATTGTGGGTTCGAATCCCACCTCCGGCACTTTTCTCTTGACATCGGTTCAGTGGGGACGTAGGGGTGGGGACAATCAAAAAGGGGGGATTGGGGATGTCGTCAGCTTTTTTCGGGAAGGGTAAGGAACGGGCGTGGGGCGTCTGCGATCTGGAGATCCGCGCACAGGCGGCGGACCAGATCTTCATAGACGACGGCGAGGTCGACCTTGTTGCGGACGGCGCCGTGGAGCTTGCCGCCCGCGATCTGGCCGTGGCCGCCGGCGGCGCCGCGCCCGTCGAACACGCGTCGCATGATGCCGCCGGCATGGGCATGCTCCACGTCGGTGCGGAGGGAGGCGTGGACGTTGCCGCGGTGGTGCCCGACGCAGAGCACCCAGTGCACGGCTTCGTAGGGGAGCAACATGTCGGCGATCTCCGCGACGAGGTCGGGATAGGCGAGCTCGCCGAGGTTGGCGGTGAGGAGCGCGCCGCGGACCTCGGCGGCGCGAAGCGCGCGGTCGAGCACGGCGAAATGGGCGACAGGGACCTTGGGCTCGGCGATGGCGTACAGCTTCTCGAGATCGGCCTGCCGGAGGAGGCTCAGGTAGGCCTGGAATTCATGATCCGAGCTCTCACGGCCTAGGTCTTTGGTTTCGGACTTGATCGCGTAGAGGAGCGCGGTGGCAACCGTCTGGGGGATGGGGATGCGTTTGTCTCGCAGGTATGTCCAGGTGATCGTGGAGGAAGCGCCGAAGTCCTCCCGGATGTCGCACCACGGCGCGCGGCGGGCGCCGGGGCGCACGGGGTGGTGGTCGACGACGATGTCGACGCGATGGCCGGCGGGCAGGGAGTTGTTGCCCGTCTCGGGCTGGGTGTCGACGAGCGCGATCACCTGGAAGTCATCGAAATGGATGGAGGAAACTTCGGCGTGCGCGAGGCCGAGCACCGACACCATCGCGCGGTTCTCGGCGCGGCCGACGATGCCACCCCGGGCGATCGTCGTCGGCAGGCTCGCGGATGTGCGCAGGAGGAGCGCGAGGGCCTCGGCCGCGGCCATCGCATCCGGATCCGGATTGTCGTGGACGAGCACCAGCGCCTGTCCACGTCCGGCGACCCGGGCCAGCGCAACGTCGAGGTCAAACGTCATGCCGGCTCATGATAGCCCACCTCGGCGAGGATATCGCGGGCGGGCGACGCGGCGAGGAAGCGCGCGCGGAGGTTGGGGTCCCTGATGCGCCGAGCCTTGGCCTGGAGCTCTTCGTGGGAGCGGCGCAACGCCGCGGCCGCGTCGCCGGCGCGACCCGCGGCGAGGAGGATGCGCGCGTAATGGTAGAGGATCTCCTCGGCGCCCTCGGGCGCATGGGAACGGTCGAGGACCTCGACCGCACGGCGGGCGATGTCGACGGCTTCCCCCAGGCGGCCCAGCTCGCGCAGCGCCAGCGCCTGGGCAGTGAGGCCGTACATCTGACCGATGAGGATGCGGGCCTTCTCCGCCATGTCCGTCGCCTCGCGCGCCATGGCGAGCGCGCGCTCCGGGGGCTCCCCGGCGCGCACGCTGGCCAGCGCCAGGTACACAAGGCCGCGAATCTCCTGGTAGCGGTTCTTGCCCTGGGCTGCCTGGGTATGGCCCTTCTCGAACGCGCGGCGGGCGCGCGCGAGGTCGCCGCGCTTGAGGTAGACCTGACCCAGCGTGATGGTGGCGTCGGTCTGCGTGGACGGGTCGCCGAGCTCGCCGGCGATGGCGAGCGCTTTGGTCACGTACGGCTCGGCCTTGTCGAGGTCGCCCACGTCGACGTAGAGCCCGGCGATGTTGGCGAGCTTGACCGCCACGGCCAGGCGATTGCCGAGCTCCTGGTCGATCTTCAGCGATCGCTTGTAGTTGGCGAGGGCCTCCTCATACTCGCCCAGCGCGGAGAAGACGATGCCGACGTTGTTGAGGACCTTGGCTTCCTGTCGGGGCACGCGCAGCTTGCGGTAGATGACGAGGGCCTCGGCGTGCGCCTCGATCGCCTCGCGGAGACGAGACATCTGCCAGAGAGTCGTCCCCTTGTTGTTGAGGATCATGGCCCGCTGGAGCAGGGAAGGTCGGTCGTCCCCGCAAAGGGCAAGGGCCCGGTCGACCAGGATCAGCGCCTCCTGGTTCTCGCCGAGCGATCGCAGGAGCACGGCCTGCATGCGCAGGACCTCCGCCTCGACGAGGCGTTGCCCGGAAGCCCGGGCGGCCTCGAGCGCCGGCCCCAGCACGCGCTGGGCCTGGGGTGCTTTGTCGACATCGAGATAGAACTGCGCGGTGCGGGCGAGGACGTCGCCGATGCGGCCGGGGTCGCCGAGCGCCTCCGCCTCGCGGCGCATCTGGTGCAGCTCGCGCAGCTGCTGGGCCCGGTGCCCCCACGCGCGGAGGATCGCCTCGCGCTCGCCCCGCGCGTCGAGCCGCTCGGCGTGCGCCTCGCGCGGCAGGAGCGCCAGCGCCTTGGACAGGTGCTGGAACGCCTCCGCATTGCCGAGCACATCGCGGGCGTGCATGGCCGCTGCCAGGTACCGCTGGGCGGCCCCGGCGGCGTCGCCGGCGCGCTCCAGGTGGCGCGCCAGGATGGCGTCGTCCTGCCCCGCGCGGTAGCCGGGCGACCCGGCGAGGCGGTCGGCCACGCGACGGTGCAGGCGGACCTGCGCCTCGGGCGGGAGGAGCTCGTAGGCGACCTGCTGGGTCATCTCGTTGCGGAACGCGTGCCCTCCGCTGCGGCGTTCCACGAGCTGGCGCCGGAGGAGGCCCTGCAGGTCTTCCTCCACGTCGCGGCCGAGGAGCGCCTCGAGATCGCCCGCGGCGAACTCGCGGCCGATCACCGACGCCAGAAGGAGGACTTCCTTCTCGGAGAGCGGGAGGCGGTCGAGGCGAGTGGCGACCAGCGCCTGGACGCTGGTCGGGGCCTGGAAGTGGACGTCGCGCTTGAGCAGGGTGAGCTTGCCGGGGTGGTCGCGGCTCTCGACGACGGTGCCGCGCTCCACCAGCGAGTCGATGAGCTCGAGGATGTAGAACGGGTTGCCGCCCGCCTTGGCGACGATCTCCTCGGAGAGCGCGCGCACGTCCTCGCCCGGGGCGAACCGCTCCGCGACCAGGCGCAGGCGGTCCTCCGGGCCGAGCTCGTCGAGGACGAGCGTCACGATGTTCTCCGCCTCGGTGGCGGCGTGGAGGATGCGCTCATCGGGCCGGGCCGTCGCCAGGCCCAGTACGGTGCGCCCGGCGGGCTCGTTGATGAGGCGAAGGAACACGTCCCAGCTCTGCGAATCGGCCCAGTGGACGTCCTCGACGATGACGACCACCGGCTGGTCCTTGGCCAGGCGCTCCTCGATGCGGCGCAGCGCCTGGAGGATCCTCGTGGCGCGCTCCTCGGCATCGATCTCGTCGGACGCGACCTTGATGCCGAGGAGCATGCCGACGGTGTTGACCAGTCCCTGGACCTCGCGGGTCTCGCTCGCCGCCGGATACAGCATCGTGGCGGCCGCCTGGAGACGGCGCTTGACCTCGCGCGGCTCGGCGCCCTCGGCCAGGCCGAGCATGTCGCGCGACAGATCCGCGACGACCGAGAACGGCGTGTCGCTGGTGGCGGCCCGGCACGCGGCGCGCAGGACCATGGCCTCCCCGACGGGCAAGGACTTCAGGAACCCCGAGATGAGCGATCGCTTGCCCACCCCCTCCTCTCCGATGATGAGCACGTGGTGCTTGCGGCGAAGGCGCACCACCTCGCGGTACGCGTCCTTGAGAGCCTTGAGCTCGAGTTCCCGCCCGACGAGGGGACCCTCGGCGGTGCGCTCGCGCATCCGCTGCTCGCGCTCCTTGATGCCGCGCAGACGGTAGACCTTGGCCTTCTTCGGGGCGTCGGGGTCCGTGCCGGGATCGGTCGAGTCGTCGAGCTCGAGCGTCGTCAGCTCCTCGAAGTTCCATTCCGCGCGGGCGACGCGGTACACCGCCCCGCCGACGAGGACCTCCCCGCCTTGCCCTTCCTTCGCGAGACGCCGGGCGAACGCCAGCGTCGGCGCGGACAGCTCGTAGGTGAACTGCGCGCCCGCCCCGCGGGTGACGAGCGCGACGCCGCGCTGGATTCCGACGGACAGGCGCAGATCAGGCTCCACATCGCGACCGATGCCGTCGAGCGCGTCGACAAGCGCGAGCGCCAGCCGGATGGCGCGGGTCGGGTCGTCCTCGCCGGTGACGGGAAGCCCGACGACGTACGTGAACGCGTCGTCGGCGCCGGTGGGGTGGGGATGGGCGTCGTGCTTGAACGCGATGTGCTCGGCGATGCGGAAGAAATCGGCCACGGCCTGGCGCGCGCGCTCTTCCCCGACCTCGCGTCGAAGCTTGGCCAACCCGGAGATGTCGCCCTCGAGCACGATGACCTGCTTGCGCTCGCGCGTCTCGGCGGGCACCAGCGACACCGGGGACGACAGGGGCGTCACCTCGGCGCCGCTCGCGTGCTTCTTGGCGACGGGCGTCGCCGTCTCGTCGACCACGACGGGGACGACGGGTCGCGGCGGCGGAGTCTCGGGCGGCGCGGCCAGCTCGCCGGTCGTGCGCGAGCGCTTCTCGCGCGGGACGGCCTGCGCGATGAACTGCGCCAGCGCGCCCGAGTCGTAGATCTCGTCCTGCGCGCTGGCGAGGGCAAGCTGAAAGCGCCCCAGCGCGTGCTGGAGATCGCGCGCGGTCTGGTAGCGATCCTCGGGGTGGTACGCGAGCGCCTTGAGGACGATCTCCTCGAGCGCCGGGGGCAGGTTGGGATCGACGGTGCGCGGGCGCGGCACGGCGCCGGCGCGCACGGCGTCGAGCACTTCCTTGCCGCGGCCGGTGAACAGCGGGCGGGCGCACGCGAGCTCGTAGAGGACGATCCCCGCCGAGTAGATATCCGAGCGACGGTCGACCGCCAGCCCGCGCGCCTGCTCGGGCGACATGTACGCGAACTTGCCCTTGACGACGCCCTCCTCCTCTTGCACGTCGCGGGCGCGCGCGATGCCGAAGTCGGTGAGCTTCACCGCCCCGTCCCACGAGATGAGGACGTTCTGGGGAGAGATGTCGCGGTGGACGATGCCGAGCTCGTCGCCGTACTCGTCGGGCTTGCGGTGCGCGTAGTCCAGCCCCTTGGCGATCTGCTGCACGATGTACGCGCACAGGCCGTAGGGGACGCGCCGCTGCTGCTTGGCGCATTCCTGCATGAGACGCAGGAGGTCGACGCCTTCCACGTACTCCATGACGAGGAAATACGTCTGGCTCACGTGGCCGAAGTCGAAGACCTGAACGATGTTGGGGTGGTTGAGGCTGAGGGCGATCTTGGCCTCGTCCACGAACATTTTCTGGAAGTGCCGCGACTTGGCGTAGGCGGCGTGAATCTTCTTGATGACGGCGGCCTTGGCCAACCCCTGCGCCACCGACGAACGGGCGAGGTAGACCTCCGCCATCCCGCCCGCGCCCAGACGTCTCACCAGCTGGTATTTGCCGAAGGTCTCCAAGCGACCCGAACCATCATAACCGACACGACCCCGGTCGCGCCCGTCGGCACGGGCGACCGCGCTACATCCGCTTCGGGGCGCGCGCCGGGCCCTGGCGGCGGTGCGGGCGAGAACGGGCGCGCTTGCGCTGGGCCTTCTGGCGGCTCTTGCGCGCGCGCAGCTTCAGCACCTGCTTCTGGTGCGACTTGGAGCGCTTCTTCAGGCTCTGCTTGGTGCGGGGCATCGTCACCTCAGGAGATAGGGGTAATGGATCTGCATGCTGTCCCGCTTGAACGGCGGGAACCTGGCCTGCTTGACCGCCGCGGCGACGCACTTGCCGGTCGGGGTGTCGGCGAGCTCTCCGCGGACCTCGACGGTGCGGATCGTGCCGTCCCCCTTCACGTCGAGGTACACGTCGGCGCGGCCGGGGACGCCGTAGCTGTCGTAGCACTTGTAGACGGCGGGGTTGACGTCCTTGAGGACGCGACGGACATCGTCGACGGACAGCTGAAAGGGCGGTTCCGTGCTCTCGCGCGACATCGGGGTGCGCGTCGTCGGACGCTCGCCCTCGCACGTCGACCCGTCGACCTCGGCGGAGACGGACATGGGGCTCGCGGCGAGCACCGATCCGTCGCAGGGATCGTAGAGGCGGTAGCCCACGAGCTCCACGAAGTATCCGGACCGGCCCGCCTGCGTCCAGGTCTCGGGCTTGGGTGTGGGCCGGACGATCAGCTCGGCGCGGAGGCGGGGGACGATGTGCGCCTTGAACTCCGCCGCCGCGGGCTCGTCGTCGACGCGACGCAGCCCGCGATACACCGGGGCCGCGGCCACGCCGCTCGCGTCGACCGCGACGCCGCCGCGGGTGACGACATAGCGGCGCTCGCCCGCCACCTCGATGGGCTCCTTGCAGGCCAGGCATCCGCGGAGCGCGAGGGGCACCGCCGCCCTCGCGGCATCCCACGCGCCGGCCTCGAGCGCGGTGGCGTCGGCGCGCACGAGGAACGTCTTGGCGGATGCGGCCACCCCGCGCACCAAGCGGATGCCGCGGCACTGCCGCCGCAGCATGTCGTCGCCGAGGCGATCGCAGCTGGCGGACTGCGCCCAGAACAGAGCGGGGAGCGCCCGCGCGTCGATGCGGTCCGCCGCGCGCGCCAGGTCGTCCCATGACTGCGCGCGGGCCACGATGGGCAGGACAAGCACCAGGAACAATGGTCTCATTTCAGCTTTTCGACGAGGTAGTTCTTCACGATGCGCGCGACCCGATCGGGATCGGTCATGGGCGCGGGGGGAAGGCGCGCGAGCTCGTCCTTGATCTCGGCGTACAGCTGGTCGCGCTGCTTCGCATCGTCGACGATGGCGGCCGGCGTGCGGCCGCGGACGATCTTGGGGACGAGACCCTGCACGTACTTCTTCAGGCGGGGGTGGAGGTCCGCGCCGAGAAACGCCTGCACGCCGTCCGCATCGTTGGCGAGCTTGCCGAGGGCGCGCAGCGAGTCCGCGTCGAGGTCGCCCACGTCGTGCTCGGTGGCCATGGCGGCCGCCACGCGGAGGACCATCGCGTCGTCGATGATCCCGGCCGTCTCCTCCCAGTCGGGGATGAGGTCGAGGCGCGTGACCAGGTAGTTGAGCGCGGCCGCACCGACCAGGCGCGCGTCGCGCGCCGCGGACGGCTCGGCCACGAGCTTTTGCAGCGCGCCGACATCCTCGGCGAAGGTGTCGATCCAGCCGCGGATGCGATCGAACTTGGGGTCCGCCATGGTGCGGCCATCCTAACACGGGGGTTGCACCGGGTTTTTCCATCAACGCAGGAGTCACGAATGGGGGGACAGCATGATGCGTGTATGCCGATGGATGTGGGCGTTCGTCTGTGCAATCGAGGCCGCGGGATGCGCGACGACGGCGCCGTTGTCGTGGGAGGAGTTCGCGGCGCGGGCATCCCGCGATCCGGAGACGGGCGCGTTCGTCACGAACGGGGACGAGCTCGCCGAGGACGAGGCGGCGTTGCGCGCCGCCTACGAGCGGTACATCGCCGACGAAGCCGGGGGAGACATTGCCCAGGCCGAGCAGCCGCTCGTGGTCAACCGCGTGGACGGCAAGGACGACAGGTGGCCCGCGGCGCAAGCCCAGAGCCTCACCTACTGCGTGAGCCGATCGAGCTTCGGCCCGCGCTACCGCGCGGTCGTGAGCGCAGTGGCCTACGCCGCGGCGGACTGGGAGGATGCCGCGCGCGTTCGCTTCGTCCACCGCGAGGAGGTGGACGACGCGTGCGGCCGCTCGGCCGACGTGGTCTTCGACGTCCGCCAGGTTTCGGGCCGTGCGTACCTGGCGCGATCGTTCTTCCCGTCGAGCCGCGCGAACCGCGAGCTCCTGGTCGACATCGGCGCATTCAAGAACATCGCACCGTGGACGCTGACGGGCGTCCTGCGCCACGAGCTCGGCCACATCCTCGGCTTCCGCCACGAGCACACCCGCCCGGAGGCCGCCGCCTGCTTCGAGGACGCGAGCTGGCGCGCGATCACCCGCTACGACGCCGCGTCGGTCATGCACTACCCGCAGTGCAACGGCACCAACGAGGGGGATCTCGTCCTCACGCCGCTCGACAAGAAGGGGGCGGCAGCGCTGTACCCGTGACGCGTCAGCTCGCCCTCGCCCGCAGCTTCCCCAGCCCGTCGTAGGCGGCGTACTTGTAGAGCTCGCCGAGCGTGGGGTAGTTGAACACGGTGTCGATGAAGTAATCGATCGTTCCGCCGTGGGCGAGGACCGCCTGGCCGGTGTGGACGAGCTCGGTCGCACGCTCGCCGAGGACATGGACCCCGAGGAGCTTGCGGGTCCCCGCTTCGAACACCAGCTTCACCATTCCGTCGGGGTCGTTGATGATCTGCCCGCGGGCGTTGTCCTTGTAGTACGCGCGCCCCACCTCGACATCGAGCCCCTTCTTGCGCGCGTCGCCCTCGGTGAGGCCCGTCATCGACACCTCCGGCACGGTGTACAGCCCGTAGGGGAAGAGCTCGGAGACGCGAGTCTTGTACTTCAGATCGAAGGCGTGGCACATCGCCACGCGCGCCTGCTCCATGCTCGTCGAGGCCAGCGCAGGGAAGCCCACCACGTCCCCCGCCGCGTACACGCCGGGGCAGGTGGTCTGGAAGTGCTCGTCGACGACGACGAGCCCGCGCTCGTCGAGCTTGACCCCCACCTTGTCGAGGCCGAGGCCGCCGGTGTTGCCGAGGCGTCCGGCCGCGACCAGGACGCGATCGGCCTCGAGCACGCGCCCGCTCTTGAGGAGGAGCCGCACGCCCGGTCCCGGATCCTGCTTTCCATAGTGGGCGATCTGGTCGTTCAGGATCACGTCCATCCCGATGCGGCGGAACGCCTGCGTCAGGCGGTCGATGATCTCCGCGTCGAGGAAGCCGAGCAGGCGGTCGCGCGCCTCGAGCAGGGTGACGCGCGTGGTCCCCAGCGCCATGAACACCGAGGCGTACTCGCAGCCGATGACGCCTCCGCCGACCACGACCAGCGTCTGCGGGATCCGGTCGAGCGTGAGGATCTCGTCGGAATCGTCCACGTCGGGGTCGGCGAACGGGATCTCGGGGGGCCGCCGGGGCGACGAGCCGGTCGCGATGAGGACGATCTCGGCGCGCAACACGCGCGCCGGCTCGCCGTCCTTCTCGACGACCACCGTGTGCGGATCCTCGAGCCGCGCCGCGCCGTGCACGAGCGTGATCCCATGCCGTTCGATGTTGCGCGAGATCCGCTCGTGCTCGCGCGTGACCACGACGTCCTTCTGCACCATGAAGTGCGGCACCGACAGCCCCTGGGTGCGCACGCTCACGTCGACGCCGAAGATGTCCCTCTGCCGGAGCCCGGACAGGTACAGCGCGCTCTCGCGCAGGGTCTTCGAGGGCAGCGTCCCCGTGTTGGCGCAAGCCCCGCCCAGGTCGGCCTGCTTCTCGATGATCGCAACCCGTTTGCCGAAGTACGCCGCCTGGGCGGCGCCTTTTTCCCCCGCGGGCCCCGAACCGATCACCACGAGGTCAAAGTGGTCATGCATGCTACATCATACCCCCCTTTCCCCTTGAACGACCTGCAGGTCCTGCGCTATGACGCGCGGGCATGGCCTACGAGAAGCTCTCGGCTCCCACGGAAGGGCACGCCATCTCGGTCGATGCGAGTGGCAAGCTCCACGTCCCCGATGACCCGGTGATCCCGTTCATCGAGGGGGACGGCACCGGGCCCGACATCTGGCGCGCGTCCCAGCGGGTGTTCGACGCCGCCGTGGCCAAGGCGTACGGCGGCAAGCGCCGCGTGGTGTGGTTCGAGGTCCACGCCGGGGAGAGGGCGAACGCCATCTACGGCGCCAACACCTGGCTGCCCGACGATACGCTCGAGGCGATCAAGACCTACGCCGTGGCCATCAAGGGCCCGCTCACCACGCCCGTCGGCGGCGGCTTCCGTTCGGTGAACGTCACCCTGCGGCAGGTCCTGGACCTCTACTGCTGCGTCCGCCCGGTGCGCTACTTCGACGGCGTCCCCTCGCCCATGAAGGAGCCGGACCGGCTCGACGTCGTCATCTTCCGCGAGAACACCGAGGACGTCTACGCGGGCATCGAGTTCAAGGCCGGCACCGACGAGGCCAAGAAGCTCCTCGGCTTCCTCAACGCCGAGATGCTGCCGGAAAAGAAGCGCCTCCGGCACACCGACGTCATGGGCGTGGGCGTCAAGCCCATGAGCGCGTTCGGCTCCAAGCGGCTCGTCAAGCGCGCCATCCAACACGCGCTCGCCAAGAAGCTCCCCAGCGTCACGCTCGTCCACAAGGGGAACATCATGAAGTTCACCGAGGGCGCGTTCCGCGACTGGGGCTACGAGCTCGCCCGGGCGGAGTTCGGCGACGTGACCTGCACCGAGTCCGAGCCGGTGCCCGGAAAGCTGGTCATCAAGGATCGCATCGCCGACTCGATGTTCCAGCAGGTGCTCCTCCGTCCCGACGAGTACAACGTCATCGCCACCCCCAACCTCAACGGCGACTATTTGTCCGACGCCTGCGCCGCGCAGGTCGGCGGCCTGGGCATCGCCCCCGGCGCCAACATCGGCGATCGCGCCGCGGTCTTCGAGGCCACCCACGGCACCGCCCCCAAGTACGCCGGGCTCGACAAGATCAACCCCGGCTCGGTCATCCTCTCGGGCGTGATGATGCTCGAGCATCTCGGGTGGGACGAAGCCGCCAAGCTGGTCATCGAAGGGATGACCCGCACGATCGCCAAGAAGATCGTCACCTACGACTTCGCCCGCCAGATGCAGGGCGCGCGCGAGGTCAAGAGCTCCGAGTTCGGGACCGCCATCATCGACAACATGTAGCAGCAGAGGGAGACACCCATGCCCCGTCGCAGCAAGGTCACCGTCGTCGGCGCCGGAAACGTCGGAGCCACCTGTGCGCACTGGATCGCCGCCAAGGAGCTCGCCGACGTCGTCCTCGTCGACATCATCGAGGGAATGCCGCAGGGAAAGGCCCTCGACCTGGCCCAGGCCGGACCGGTCGAGGACTACGATCTCAGGATCGTCGGCACCAACGGGTACGACGAGACCGCCGGCTCCGACGTCGTCGTCATCACGTCGGGCATCGCCCGCAAACCGGGCATGTCGCGCGACGACCTCCTCGCCACCAACAAGAAGATCGTCGGCGACGTGTCGGAGCGCGTGGCCGCCACCTCGCCCCACGCCGTCGTCATCGTGGTGTCGAACCCGCTCGACGCGATGTGCCACGTCGCGAGCCACGTGACCAAGTTTCCGCGCGAGCGCGTGCTGGGCATGGCCGGCGTCCTGGACACCGCGCGCTACAAGACGTTCATCGCGATGGAGCTCGGCGTGTCGGTGGAGGACGTGCACGGTATGGTCCTCGGCGGCCACGGCGACACCATGGTCCCGCTGCCGCGCCACACGTCGGTGGCGGGGATCCCGCTCGCGGAGCTTCTGCCCAAGGAACGCATCGACGCCATCGTCAAGCGCACCGCCTCGGGCGGGGCGGAGATCGTGGCCCTGCTCAAGACCGGCTCCGCGTACTACGCGCCGGCGTCCGCCGTCGTCGCCATGACCGAGTCGATCCTCAAGGACAAGAAACGCGTGCTCCCCTGCGCCGCGCTGCTCAAGGGCGAGTACGGCTACCACGACCTGTTCATCGGCGTCCCGTGCGTCCTCGGCGCGGGCGGCCTCGACAAGGTCGTCGAGATGAAGCTCGACGACCACGAGAAGGGCCTTCTCGACCACTCCGCCAAGGCGGTGAAGGAGCTGGTCGCGGCGCTCAAGCTCTGACCGCCGATGAAGATCCACGAGTACCAGGGCAAAGACATCCTCCGCCGCTACGGCGTCCCGGTTCCGGCGGGCATCGCCGCGTTCTCGATCGAGGAGGCCGACGCGGCCATTGACAAGCTCGACCGCCCCGTCGTCGTCGTCAAGGCGCAGATCCACGCCGGCGGCCGCGGCAAGGGCGGCGGCGTCAAGGTCGCCAAGGGCAGGGACGCGGCGCGCGAGGCGGCGCGCCGGATCTTCGGCATGCAGCTCGTCACGCCGCAGACCGGTCCGCAGGGGAAGAAGGTCCAGCGCCTCCTCATCGAGGAGGGGCTGGACATCGCGCGCGAGCTCTACCTCGGGATGCTGCTCGACCGCGCCGCCGGCCGCGTCATCGTCATGGCGTCGAGCGAGGGCGGCATGGAGATCGAGGAGGTCGCCGCCTCGCACCCCGACAAGATCCTGCGCCAGGACATCTACCCGGCGGTGGGCTGGCAGGCGTTCCAGGCGCGCGACCTGGCCGAGCGGCTCGGCCTCGCCGGCGACGAGGTGAAGAGCTTCGTCGCGTTCGCGGCGGCGCTGACGCGCTGCTATCACGACATCGACTGCTCGCTCGCCGAGATCAATCCGCTCGTCGTGACCAAGCAGGGCAAGGTCGTGGCCCTCGACGCCAAGATCAACTTCGACGACAACGCGCTCTACCGCCACCCCGAGCTGGAGAGCCTGCGCGACCTGGCGGAGGAGGACGCGGCCGAGATCGAGGCGAAGAAGTTCGACCTGTCCTACATCTCCCTCGACGGCACGATCGGCTGCATGGTGAACGGCGCGGGCCTGGCGATGGCCACGCTGGACATCATCCAGCACTATGGCGGGCGCCCGGCGAACTTCCTCGACGTCGGCGGCGGCGCCACCGAGGACAAGGTCACGGCGGCGTTCAAGATCATCACCAAGGATCCGCAGGTGCGCGGGATCTTCGTCAACATCTTCGGCGGCATCATGAAGTGCGACACCATCGCCAACGGCATCGTCGCGGCGGTGAAGCAGGTCGGCCTCCAGGTGCCGCTGGTGGTCCGCCTCGAGGGGACGAACGTGGAGCTGGGCAAGCAGATCCTCGCCGAGAGCGGCCTCAACGTGGTCCCGGCGGCCGACATGGCCGACGGCGCCAAGAAGATCGTGGAGTTGGCGGTGCCCCGAGCGGTGCAACGATGAGCGTCCTGGTTGGCACCGACACCCGCCTGGTGGTGCAGGGCATGACCGGCTCGGCGGGGGCGTTCCACGCCCGCCAGATGAAGGAGTACGGCACCCGGGTCGTCGCGGGCGTGACCCCCGGCAAGGCGGGCGCGAAGGTCGCCGGGCTCGAGGACGTGCCGGTGTTCGACACCGTGCGCGAGGCGGTGGAGCACGCCGGCGCGAACGCCACCGTCATCTACGTTCCGCCGCCCGGCGCGGCGGACGCGATCATGGAGGCGGCCGCGGCGGGCGTCGCGCTGATCGTCTGCATCACCGAGGGCATTCCGACCCTCGACATGGTCCGCGCCAAGACGTTTCTCACGACATACTTCCCCCGGACGGTGCTGATCGGCCCGAACTGCCCCGGCATCATCACGCCGGGCGCGTGCAAGATCGGCATCATGCCCGGCTACATCCACAAGCCGGGCGACATCGGCGTGGTGTCGCGGTCGGGCACGCTCACGTACGAGGCCGTCGACCAGCTCACCAAGCTCGGCCTCGGCCAGTCCACCGCCATCGGCATCGGCGGCGACCCCGTCAAGGGCGTGGACTTTCTCGACGCGATCCAGCTGTTCAACGCCGATGCGGGGACGCGCGCGATCCTCATGATCGGCGAGATCGGCGGATCGAGCGAGGAGGACGCAGCCGCCTACATCGCCGCGCACGTCCAGAAGCCCGTCGCCGGGTTCATCGGCGGGCTGACCGCGCCGCCCGGCAAGCGGATGGGCCACGCCGGCGCCATCATCAGCGGCGGCAAGGGCGCCGCCAAGGACAAGATCGCCGCGATGGAGGCGGCCGGCATCCGCGTGGCCAAGACGCCCGCCGAGATGGGCCGGACGCTGGCGTCGATCCTGTAGGCCTTCAGGAGAGGATATGGAACGCACGCTTTCGATCGTGAAGCCGGACGCCGTCGCCAAGGGAAAGATCGGCGAGGTCGTGGCCATGCTGGAGGCCGGCGGGCTCCGCATCATCGCCCAGAAGCTGGTGCGGATGAGCCGCGCGCAGGCGGAGGCGTTCTACGCCGTCCACCGCGAGCGCCCGTTCTTCCCGGACCTCGTCAAGTTCATGACCGAGGGCTCGGTCGTGGTGCAGGTGCTCGAGGGCGAGGACGCGGTCGCGCGGAACCGCGAGATCATGGGCCCCACCGACAGCCGCAAGGCCGGCCCCGACACCATCCGCGGCCGCTACGGCACCGACATCGAGCGGAACGCCGTGCACGGGTCCGACGCCCCCGACACGGCCCGCGCGGAGATCGCGTTCTTTTTCAGCGGGGCGGAGCTGGTGGCGTAAGCTCCTACCCCGTGAGACGGGTCCTCCTCGCCACGGTCACCCTGTTCGTAGCCTTCCCCGCCGGGGCCCAGAGCAAGGCCTTGGCCGAGGCCGCGTTCAAGGAGGCGCGGCGTCTGGTGCGGCAGGGAAAGGTCGCCGAGGCGTGCCCGAAGTTCGAGGCCAGCCTCAAGCTCGACCCCGCGCCCGGGACCCAGCTCAACCTCGCCGATTGCTACGCGCGCCTGGGGCGGACCGCCAGCGCGTGGGCGATCTTCGTCGAGGTCGCCGAGAAGGACACCAAGGCGGCGCGCGCGGCGGAGGCCCGCCGCCGCGCCAAGGCGCTCGAGCCGAAGCTGAGCCGGTTGACCGTGTCCGCCGAGAACGCCGACGGGCTGCGCGTCACGCGCGACGGCGAGGACATCACCGCGCTCCTGGGCGTCGCCGTGCCGGTCGATCCGGGCAGGCACGTCGTGGCGGCGACGCGCGGCGGAGACAAATGGTCGGAGGATGTCGCCGTCGGCGACGCCGCGAGCGCGACCGCGACGGTGCCGCATTTCTGGAAGGACGCGGTGGAGACGACGCAGCCGCCCGAGCCGCCCGCGGAGCCCCGGCCGGTTCCGCCGGCGCCCGCGCCGGCCGCGCCCGCCCCGGAGGCGCCGCCTGCGGCCCCCGAATCCGGGCGCGATCGCACCTGGGCGTGGATCGTCGGCGGCGTCGGCGTGGCGGCGGTGGCGACCGGGCTCGTCTTTGGCGGGATCGCCAAGTCGCGCTGGGACTCGTCGCGCGATCTCGGCTGCCACGACAATGCGGCGGGCAACTGGGAGTGCCCGCCCGGCGACGCCTACGACAAGGCCACGAGCGCCAAGAGCGCGGCCACGGCGTCGACGGTCTTCGTGGTCGCGGGCGGCGCCGCGCTCGTCGGCGGGGGCGTTCTGTGGTTCGTCGCGCCCAGGAAAACGGAAAGCCCGGTCTCGGTCGTGCCGGCGGCGGCCCCGGGCGAGCTCGGCGTCGTGGTGCGCGGACGATTCTAGTGCGCGGCGCCCTGCTTCTGGTGTCCCTGGGCGGCTGCGCCTCGCTCCTGGGCATCGGCGACCCGGTGGCCGAATCCAATCTTCAGTAGGGCGAAGAGAATAGCGGGGTTCCCGCCCCTTCGGGGCGGTCCCCGCTAGCAAGGCGCGACGAGAATCACCCACGCCATCGCGATCACGAACATCGCCAGCACGACGGCCACCATCACCCATCCGCGCGGCAACGGGGCCGTGCCGCGCGCCTCGCCGAGATCGGCGCGGGCGGCGGCGATGTCGCGGTCCAGCGCGCTCCGCTGCGCTTCCAGCTCCGCGGCCTCGGCGGAGGCGTCGGCGAGGCGGCGCCGCTCGGCCTCGGCGCGCTCGGCGCGCGCGATGGCCCGGTCCCATTCGTCGCTCATGGACACAACCAGCGGGGCGCGAGCCCCACGGCCAGAAACGCCAGCACGAACGCGAGCGCGAGCAGCAGCCAGATGCGCGGCGCGGACAGGCGCACCCGCCTGAGCTCGTCGATCTGGGCGCGCAGGCCGGCGAGCTGGGCCCGGCGCGCCCGCACCTCCTCCCGCAGCGCGTCCACGTCGGGCGCGCGCCGGCGCAGCTCCGCGACCTCCCGTTCCGCCGCGGCCGCCCTCTCTTCCGCAGCGGCGACGTCGTCTCGGTAGCCCACGCCGAAATGCTAGCGCGCCTCGCGCCTACCCGCACATCGAGATGGCGGCCGCGACGCGATACAGGAGAAGCGTCAACAGGATCCCGAGCAGGCCGGCGCTCACCACGACCGAGCCGGGGATGCCGCCGGCGGCGCGCGCGGCCGCGTGCTGGCGGCCGAGCTCGCCGAGCGCCGCGTCGAGCGCGTCCCGCTCGCCCGCGAGCGCGGCGGCCTCGGCCTCCTCGCGCGCCAGCGTCGCCTCCAGCTCGTCGAGCGCCGCGCGCGCCGCCGCGCCCCGCGCCATGATCTCGTCGTGCGTCATGGGCATTGCAACGAGGCGAACAGCGGCCCGAGACACGACGCCACCGCGGCGCAGGTGAACAGCACCGCCGCCCGCAGCCGCCGCGCCGGCACGGCGGCGTCGCGCAGCGCCTCGATGTCGCGCCGGAGCGCCGCCACTTGCGCGCGTTTCTCCGCCACCTCGTCGCGCAGGGCGTGGAGGCCGAGGGCCAGCCGCTGGGCCTCCACGCGGGCCAGCCCCCGCTCGGCGGCCTCGGCCAGCGCCAGGGCGGCGACGCCATCGTCGCGGTACGTCATGCCGAAAGCATGGCCCCGCGGTCGCGTCCTGTGCTACTCCTTGCCGCGGCATGCGCGACGCCCGCGACCTCACGCACGACGAGCTCGCCGCCTTCGTCGTCGGGACGATGGGCGCGCCGCGGTTCCGCGCCGGGCAGGTGTTTCGCTGGCTGCACGCCCGCGATGCGGCCTCGTTCGACGACATGACCGACGTGCCCCGCGACCTGCGCGCGCGGCTCGCCGGCGCGCTCGGCCTCGGCAGCCTGCGCCTTGCCGAGGTGCAGACGTCCCGCGACGGCACGCGCAAGCTGCGCCTGGACACCGCCGAGGGGCGCGCCATCGAGAGCGTGCTCATCCCCGACGGGGACAAGCTCACCCAGTGCATCTCGTCCCAGGTCGGCTGCGCCCTGGACTGCTCGTTTTGCGCCACCGCCACGCTCGGCTTCGGCCGCAACCTCACCGCCGGCGAGATCGTCGAGCAGGTGCTCCTGGCGCGGCGTCTCCTCGCCGAGATCGACCCCGGCCGGCGCATCACCAACCTCGTCTACATGGGGATGGGCGAGCCCCTCCACAACTACGCCAACGTGGTCAGGTCGGTCCGCATCCTCACCGACGCGCGCGGCAGCGATTTCTCGTCGCGGCGGATCACCGTGTCCACCGCGGGGCTGGTGTCGGGGATCGAGAAGCTCGGCCGCGAGGACGTGCGCCCCAACCTCGCCGTGTCGCTCAACGCGACCACCGATGAGGTGCGCGACGTCGTCATGCCCATCAACAAGAAGTGGAACATCGCCGCGCTGGTCGGCGCGATCCGCGCCTACCCGCTCGAGCGACGTCGCCGGGTCACGTTCGAGTACGTGCTCCTCGCCGGCGTGAACGACACGCCGGCCGACGCGGCGCGCCTGTGCGCGCTGCTGCGCGGGCTGCCGTGCAAGGTGAACCTCATCCCGTGGAACCCGCATCCGCTCGCCCCCTACCGGCGCCCGACCCCCGCGGCGATCGAGGCGTTCCAGAACGAGGTCAAGCGGCTCGGCTTGCCCGCCTACCTGCGCACGCCCCGCGGGGACGACATCGACGCCGCCTGCGGCCAGCTCGCGGCGCGCCCGCGCGATGTGATCGCCCTCACTCCGCGACCAGCGTGACGGTCACGGTCCCGGCCCAGCTGCCGTCCGAGCCGCGCTTGGCGAACTCGGTCGCCAGCGGCTTGAGCTCCGCCGCCATGCACTCGCCGAAGGTCTTCTCGGGTCCGGTCAGCGCCGCGTCCATGCCGAGCTCGAGCGTCCCGCCCGCGTACTCGTCGTCGTCGTCGAGGCGAGCCTTGAGCTTGAGCGGCATCGGCGCGGCCACGGTCGTCTTCTGCGTCACCTGCCAGTAGTGCTCGAAGCAGCGGGCCAGCGCCGCGCGCGCGTCGGCGTTCGTCTCGAGGAGCTTGGCCCAGCTCTCGTAGCCGCGGTCGCCCGCCTTCTGCGTGCGCGCCACGGTGACTTTGAGCTTGTCGGTCGGCGCCTTCGCCGCCGGGCGGGTGAGGTAGGTGTCGGAAGGCGTGTCGCGGCCGACGAGCGCGGGGTCGAGCCCGATCGGCTCGAGCTCGACGAGCTCGCGCAGCGCGCGCGTCCGCTCGGGCGTGCCGAGCGGCGCGAGGAGGAAGCAGCGGTGGAGGACGCGGGCCGCCTGCTCCGCCGCGCGCGCGTCGCCGACGCGCCGCCGCAGCGCGGTGCCGTAGTCGCACAAGAGGCCCGCCGGCACGTCCTTTTTCTCGCTCTCGAACTCGCTGATCGCCCTCTGGAAGGCGTCGACTGCGGCGCCGAGGCGCCCCTTCTCCGCGTTCACCTGCCCCGACACCCAGTAGTACTCGCCCAGGCGCGACGTCGACGGCGGCGGGCGATCCGTCGAGCCTTCCGCCGGCGCCGGCGCCGGCGCGGGCGCGGGCCCCGGGGCGGGCGCGGGCTCGCCCTTCCGCCCCGAGGGCTCGCAGGCCAGGACCAGCAAAGGAACGAGGAGGGAGGCGCGCATGGCGCGATTGTAACGCGCAAGTCACCTCCGTTTGATGCGCGCCATCACATCCTCGATCATCTTGCGCACCTCGACGTTCCCCTCGAGCTCGAGGTGCTGGCGCAGGATCGGCACCATGTCGGTGACCTCGAACATCGACAGCGCCCGCCGCGACACGTCGCGCAGCGCGCCCGCCTCCTCGCGCAGGACGCCGATAAGCAGCTCGCCCGCCTCGACGGTGCCGATGCGCCCGATCGATTCGAGCGCCACGGCCCGCACCCGCTCGATGGTGTGCTCGCGGTAGATGCGCGCCAGCGGCTGGAAGGCGTGGGGGAAGTGCAGGCTGCGCAGCGCCTCGACCGCGGCCTCGCGCACCGACGCGTCGCGGTCGCGCAGACCTTTCTGCAGCAGCGCGAACGACCGCTTGAAGTAGAGGTGGCGGAGCGCGCGCACCGACGCGCGCCGCACGCGCGCGTCCTCGTGCTCGTACAGGCGCTCGAGCGGCGACAGCGCCGCGTAAGACTGGAGCTCGCCCAGGGACTGCGCCACCTGCGCCAGCGTCTCGGGGCCGATCGTCCCGCCGGCGCGCGCCGCGGCCATGTCTAGGATGAGGTTCACCGCGCGGCGGCGGATCCCGTCGGGGTAGCGGAGGTCGCCGACGATGGCGAGCGCGACCCGCTCCGGGTCGCCGTCGTGCTCCCACTCGACGAGGTCGAGGAACCAGATGTCGCCGTAGGCGCGCGGCTGCTTGAGGTACTGGGGGAACTGCAGCCCCTCGCCGGGGTCCTCCACCGGCGCGGCCGCGAACCGCGTCGCCAGCGCGGTGTAGCGCGCCTTCTTGCGCTCGCCGAGGTCGAGCGCGGCCAGCTTGGCGTAGGTCTCGCGCACGCGCTGGAAATCGCCGAGCAGCGA
This sequence comes from Haliangiales bacterium, assembly GCA_035259575.1. Classification (GTDB taxonomy): domain Bacteria; phylum Myxococcota_A; class Polyangia; order Haliangiales; family SHYZ01; genus DATFWE01. The sequence continues at coordinate 15,564 of DATFWE010000011.1, read as the reverse complement.
GTAGCCGTCGACGGCGGCGAGGCAGGCGTTTTCCTGCAGCTCGGCCGGGGAGGCCTGCTTCTGCCCCTTCTCCGCCTCGCGCCACCAGGTGTCGGCCGACTTGCGCAGGTAGAAGCGGTGGTAGGGGAGGCCGACGCGCAGCGCATAGTCGGCGGCCTCGCGGTAGAGCGTCGCCGCGGCGTGGAACTCCTCGCGCGCCAGCGCCTGGTCGAGGAAGTCCTCGTAGTACTGCAGCACGTAGAACTTGAGCCCGTCCTCCTTGAGGATGCGGATGCAGTTCAAATACCCCTCGGCCAGGTTCTCGAACCAGCCCGACTCCTGCCCCAGCTTGAGCAGGATCTGGTAGCAGTCGAACGCGCGCTCGCGCTCGCCCGCGGTCTCGTACTCGTCGGCGACCTGCTCGATGAGGCGCTGCGACGCCACCAGGTGCTTGGCCGCCTCCGCCTTGTCCCCGCCGGCGCGCGTCGTCGCCAGCCCCAGGTTGAAGTGCGCCAGCGCCCGCTCGTAGGGGCGCGTCCGCAGGCGGCCGTCGCCGACGAGCGCGGCCCAGGCGGTGCGCGCGCGCTCGTGCTCCTTGGCCTCCTCCCAGGCGACGGCGGAGGCGACCGGCTGCTCCGCCGCGGCGAACGCCTTGGCGGCCTCGCTCCAGCGCTTCTCCAGGACGTGGCAGCGCGCGCGCTCGGCGGCGGCGTCGCCGGGGAGCACGTCGCGCGCCAGGTCGTAGTAGTGCAAGTAGATGTACAGGATGCCGGCCTCGCGGCGGCGCCCCTGCAGGCGATAGACCTCGGCGAGACGGCGCAGCCAGTCGTCGTACTCGTAGTCGGCGGCGCGCGTCTGGGCGACGAGCCGCCGCAGGTGCGCCTCCGCCTCGGCGTAGCGCCCCTGCGCGTGGGCCTGCTCGGCGGAGGTGATCGTCCCCTCCACGGAGAAGAACCCTTCGTCAGCCATGGCGCCGTTCCTGGAGGATGTGGAGCGCCTTGTCCTTGCGCTCGACGCGGCTCTCGAGCGCCGCCGCTGACACGATGTGGTGGCGGTCGAACAGCGGCAGGTAGTCGAGCGCGACCTCGGCCGACGGGAGGATGATGACGCCGTAGAGGTAGGCGAGCTGCTTCAGCGCCGCCACCAGCTCCACCGGGATGTGGCACTGCCCGTGGGTGAGGACGTAGAGGACGACGCGGCGCTTGGCCTCGCGCTTGAGCCGCGTCACGTCGAGGACGAGCTGGCGGAACACCTTGCCGTAGTTGCGCCCCCGCTCGGACCGGAACGACAGGAGGTAGGGGATCGACGCCGAGCCGGAGCGCGACAGCTTCACCAGGTCGTAGAGGCGCGAATCGAAGAAACGCAGCCACACCTCGTCGCCGGCCAGGGTGAGCTTCTTGGCCAGCGCCAGCGCCAGCCCGCGCGCGAACACCTGCCGCTGCCCGCGCATCGACGCCGACGCGTCGACGAGGATGTACATGAGGCGCCGCTCCTCCTCGCGCTCCTTCTCGTGGCCGTAGTAGTAGAGCTCCTGATCGACGACCTTGCGCTCGAACAGCTCGTCCTCGTGGGCGAACTCGCTGAGCACGAGCGAGTCGAGGTTGCCGCGGCGCTCGATCGAGGCGTAGCCGTCCATGGAGAACGTCTGCGCCCCGCTGGCGCGCTTCGTCTCGAGGACGCTGGGCAAGAGCTCGAGCGAGAAGTTCACCACGTCGTTGGCCTCGGGCGAGCGCAGCGCGGTGAACAGGTCGGGGATGTCCATGCCCGGCATGTCGGCGTCGCCGTCGCGGCGGAACAGGCCGAGGAGCCGCAGCGTGTCGAGGTCGATCTGCTCCACGCACGAGATGACGTGCCAGGCGTGCGCGGCGAGGTGGGCGAGGAACTGCCACATCGGCGCGGCGTTGAAATCGCGGAACGACGCCGCCGGGTCGGTGCCGGCGTACAGCTCGGGGTCGAGGGGCAGCGCGGCGCCGCCCACGTCCTTGCCGGCGAACGCCCACCGCTGGTACACGTCGCCGAGGATGCGGAGGAGGATCACGCCGACGATGTCGTCGCGCAGGCGCCAGCCGGAGGCCTTCTCCACCACCTCGGAGGCCGCGACGGTCTCGAGGAGGCGCTGGTACTCGGCGAGGAGCGGGCGGGCCTCGGGCGGGGGGCCGATCCGCCGCAGGATGTCCTGGCGTGCGCCCACCGAGGCGCCGCCGGCGCCGCGCGGCGCGGTGAACAGCACGCCCAGGTCGTAGATGACGAACAGGGGAAGCCGGACGCCCATGCCCAGGAGCACGTTGTGCCAGCTCGCCGCGCGCACCGCGGCCATGGGGTTCGGCACCTGGACGTGCGACAGCGCCAGCGTGCCCAGCTGGCGCGCCAGGTAGCTCTGCCGCTGATCGGCCGGGATGGGCATGGGATTAGCCGGAGAACTTGGACGAAGCGAACACCGTCTCCAGGAGCTGGTCCACTTCGCCGAGCATGCGGCGCGCGGTGTCGTTGCCGATGCTGAGCAGCGCCGCCTTGATCTCGTTGAGGTTCTTGAGCTGGGAGAAGAGCTGGATGTCCGACAGCTCGGCGCCGCTGGTGAACAGCTCGCGGATCATCCGCAGCTCGGCCAGGAGGTCGTCGAGGCTCGCCTGCGGGCCGAGGAACCGCCGCTCGGCGGGGCGGTCGCGGTAGTAGGCGTCCACCACCGGGTTGACGATCTCCTCCAGGAGCTCGGCCTGGTCGAGGTTGTTCCAGATGTGCTTCAGGATGAAGAAGTCGCCGTCGTGCACCTCGGGGCGCCCCTCGAACAGCGCCGACGCGGCGAACAGCTTGAGCAGCTTCACCACGCGCCGGTCGGACACCGAGATGCCCTCGGAGCGGATCTGGAATATCAGTCCCTTGTACTTGGCGAGGAAGTCCTCGGAGTAATGGAGGTAGCGGTGGAACTGCGCGTGGAGCTGCTGCAGCTCGCGCGCCGAGAACACCGGAGTCGGCGTCTCCTTGGCGAGGCGGCGGATCTCGTTCTCCAGCCCGCGCGAGACGAGGTTGTGGAAGTGGTAGCTGTCGAGGTTGTCGGACACCACGCGCAGGAGGAAGCGGTCGAACATCGCCGCGAGGTTCTCGTCGTTGGGGACCTCGTTGGCGGCGCCGTAGAGCGAGATGAGCGGAACGTCCACGACCTCGGCGCCGTTGGAGTAGCGGCGCTCGTTGAGGATGCCGAGGAGCGAGTTGAGGATGGCCGAGTTCGACTTGAAGATCTCGTCGAGAAACACGATCTCCGACTCGGGCAGCATCCGCTCCGTGCGCCGGGTGTACGTCCCCTCGCGGAACTGCTTGATGTCCACCGGGCCGAAGATCTCGTTCGGCTCGGTGAAGCGTGTGAGCAGGTACTCGAAGTAACGGGCGTCGACGAGCTGGGCGAACATGCGGATGAGGGCGGATTTGGCCGTGCCGGGGGGGCCGACCAGGATGAGGTGCTCGCCCGCGATGGCGCTGATGACGAGGAGCCGAATGATCTCCTGCTTGTCCAGGAACGCCGAGTTCAGCACGCGCGCCGCCTCCTGGAAGCGCGCGCCGAGCTTCTGGATCTCGGGTGGGACCGGACGGAGCGGAGCGGTCATCGACGCCCTATGGTAACACGCGCAGAGCGGTCCGCAGGCGGAGCGCCAGCTCGCGCAGCTTCTCGGCGCTGACCGACTTTTCGACCTGCAGGCGATGGGCGCGAAAGCGCCGCAGGAGACGCGGATCCGCGGACACGCCCGGCGGCGCCTGCAGCGCCGGCTCGATCCGCGCCGCCGCGTTGGGGAGGGCGCACAGGAGCGCCCCGCCCCCGTCCGGGTCGCGCAGCGCGGGGGCCAGCACCGGCGACGGCGCGTCCAGGTCGGGGAGGCCGACCTCGGCGAGCGCGACGATCGTCATGAGGTGGACGAAGAACGCGAGCACCGCGCGCGCCTCGGCGCCGGGGAGCTTGCCCCAGTCCTCGAGGAACGCGGCGGCGGCGCGGCCGGCCACGGTCAGGGCGTCGTCGGCGTGCAGGTCCGGCAGCCAGGCGTAGGCGACGGCGCGGGCCAGGTCGGGATCCTCGAGGATGGCGCGCTTTCCCTGCCAGCGGAAGCGCGGGCGGTTGTCGGCGCCCAGCGCCAGCGCGTCGGTGAGCGGCGTCGCCGCGGCGAGGAGCAGGAGCGACGCGCGCGCCTCGCCCGCCAGGACGTCGGTGACCGGGATCTCGGTGCGCTCCTCGCGGACGCGCCGCACCGACGGCCAGAGGAGGAGGCGCTTCGGGGGCGCCTGCCCGCGGTAGTCGGCCCGCCCGGTCCACCACGACACGTGGACGTCGATGCGGTGGAGCGCGTAGAGACGCGCAAGCAGCGTGTGGCGGGACAGGAGCTCGCGCCGCGTCTCGGGCGCGCCGGCCGTGGCCAGGCGCGCGGCGGTGTCGGCCAGGCGGCGGCGGGCGCGCCGCTTGGTGAACCCCTCGCTGGCGGGATGCGCCAGGACGAGCGCGTCGTAGAGCGCCGCGCAAAGGCGCAGCTCCTCCGCCTCGAAGGTGAGCGCCGGCGGCTTCACCACCAGCGCCGCGGCCGCGGCGGCGCGGGCGTCGTCGATCGCCATCGCCGCCTCGCCGTCGCCGGGGAGCTCCGTCTCCCACCGCAGCACCGTGTCGAGCTCGAGCGGCTCGCCCACGTGGATGTCCCCGCCCTCGACGAGCGGCCGCACGAACGTCCGGAGGAACTGGCCGAGGTCGGTCATCGAATCACCGCTCGTTCACTTCGGCTCGGCGCTCCGGGTCGCTCGGCCGCACCTCGCTCCCAGGTCGCGTATCTCCTCGCCTCGTTCACTCGCTTGGCGGTTTGGGGAAGCCCCACAGCGCGAAGCGGCCCACCGCGTCGTTCACGATGCGCGTGGACGGCTCGCCCGCGGCGACCGGCTCGGCCACCGACGCGGCCGGGGGCACGCGGATCCGCGCCAGGGCGCGCCGCTCGAGCGGCTGGAAGTCGGAGCTGGCGACGAAGAACGGCGCGCCGTCGTGGGGGAACACGGTGATGCGCGCCTGGCTCGCGCTCGCGGCGGAGCGCGCGGCGAGCTGGTGCTCGATGGCGGCGCCCAGGACCTCGGTGGGCACGCGCGGCGTCACGTCCATGCCGAGCGGAATGAGCAGCCCGGGCGCGGCTTCGGTGAGCAGCGCGCCGAGCGGCAGGACGTCCACGCCCTCGCGGCACAGGAGCAGGAGCCCGCGGTCGGTGAGCGCGATCTCGTGCCCGCGCAGGACCGGCGGCGGCAGCACGTAGACGAGCTGTTTGAGCCGCGCGGCCTCCGACCAGTCGACGAGCGACGCCACCACGCGGCGCGGCGGCGACAGCGTGGGGATGAGGCGGATCGGGATCTCGATCGGCGGCAGACCCTCCTTGGACACCGCGGCGGACACGGGCGGCGGGGCGTTCACCTTGACGGGAAGGAGATGGTCGGCGCCGGAGAACGCGATCGGCCCGCGCACGATCTCGAGGCGATCGGCGGCGCCGAAGAACAGGTAGAACCGGTCGCGCGGGAACAGCGAGGCGACCGAGCTCAGCGCGACGGGGTGGGCCCAGCCCACCTCGACGGCGATGTGCTCCGACGCGGGACGGAACAACGTCACGCCGGGGACGCCGCGCAGCGCCTCGAGCAGGCGCTCGGGCACGTCGTGGGCGCGGACGAGGAGGATCTCGCCCGGCTCGCCCGGCGCCGTGAACGCGCTCGGGTCCTCGGGCGACACGGTGGCGACCTCGGCGCGCACGCGCGCGCGCAGGAGGTAGCGAAGAAGCCCGTACGCCAGGCCCGCGGCGACGGAAATATAGAGCAGCGCGCGCCCCTCGGCGTCGAGGCGCTCGGCGCCGGGGACGCGGCGCAGCGACAGCCGGAACACGACCGTCGCGATCGGCACCTCGCCGTCGCGCGCGTAGGCGATGCTGCCGTCCTCGCCGTGGAGCACCATGTCCGGTCCCGGCCCGCCGAGGTCGCCCACGTCGTAGCCGTAGGGCGACCGTTCGTCGCGGTAGCGGACGAAGTGGCGCGACGTGCCGGTGTAGGTGGCGCCGCCGGCGAGGCGCGCGCAGCGGGCGGCGCGATCCAGGATGTAGGACGACGCCGCCGGGATGACGAGCAGGAACGCGCGGCTGCCGAGCGGGGTGCGCGCGCGCAGGATGTGCGTGCCCGGCAGGAGGTCGTCGAGGCCATCCTCGTCGCTGTACAGGCGCAGCCAGGACACGACGCCGTCGAGCGAGGGGAACGACAGGACGCCGAGCTTGCCGAGGACGATGCCGCGCGCGTCGGGCGCGACGCCGGGCATGGAAAACCGCGTCTGGCCCAGGCTGATGCGCTCGAGCATCGACGGGATGATAGCATGAGGATCCGTGGGCTTCCTTTCACGCCTCCTCTCCGGCGACTTCCGGCGCGCCGTGGCCGCGGAGGCCGCGGGCGACTACGCGGAGGCGGCGCGACACTACGCGCTCGCCGGCGATCGCGACAAGGTGGCGGTGATGCACCTCCTGCGCGCCGGGCGCGCGGCCACCAACGCCGACGAGATCGATTGCCTGCGGGACGCGATCCGCTGGGCGGACGCGGGCACGCCGACGCGGCGGCGCGTGGCGCGCGCGCTGGGGCAGGCGCTGCTCAAGCGCGTCAAGCAGTCCGGCGGCGAGCGCGAGCGCGCGATCGTCGAGGAGGCGGCGGAGCAGCTCCTCGCGGCGGAGGACTACGCCGCGGCCGGGGACGCCTGGGCGCTCATCGGCGACGACGCGCAGGCCGCCCGCGCCTACGAGCAGGGCGGTCTCCTCGAGCAGATGGAGGAGGCGCTCCAGCGCGACGGGCGCAAGCGGGGCGCCGCGCGCGAGCTCAAGGGCGCGTTCAAGGACTACGAGCTCCACATGAAGGGGGGCGAACGCGAGGCGGCCGTCGCGGCGCTGCGGCGCGCGGTGGACGCGGCGGAGCAGAAGGCCGAGTACCAGCGCCTGCTCGATGATCTCCTAGCCCGGCGGCTGGCGGCGGGGGCGGTGGCGCTGCGCGGCAAGGGGCCGCCGCTCCACGTGTGCGAGGTGCCGACGGTGACGATCGGACGGAGCCCCGACTGCACGCTGCCGCTGCGGGCGGCGTCGGTGTCCCGGGTGCACGCGACGATCGCGACTCCGGAATATGTCCTCCGCGACGCCGGGTCGCGGGCCGGGACGCTGATCGGCGGGATGCCGCTCGCCGGGGAGGTCCGCCTCGTCGACGCCGGGCGCTTCGCGCTGGGCGACGAGTGCGAGATCGCGTGGAAGGCCGGCGAGGCGCTCGAGCTCGTCGTGGTGAAGGGGCTCGACCGCGGGCTGATGCTCATCCACGCGGCGGACGGGCGGCGCGTGTCGCTCGCCCCGCGCCTGGGCCTCCCCGCGGCGGTGTGGTTCCGCGACGGCCGTCCCTACGTCGAGGCCGACGCCGAGCGGACGGTCCACCTCAACGGCGAGCGCGCGCGCGGCGCGGTGCAGCTCGTGCGCCAGGACGTGCTGCGGAGCGACGACGTGGAGGTGGAGGTCGCGTGACGCTGCTCGATCGGCTGGCCCGCCTGCTCCGGCGCCCGGCCGCCGCCCCACCCGAGCCGCCGCCGGCCGCGCCCGAGCCGCCGGCGGCGAAGCCGCCCACCGACGAGGACTGGCTGTGCGAGCGGATCGAGGCCGCCGCCGCCGGGAACGCGGACGCCGCCGCGGCGCTGGCCGAGGCCAAGGCGCGCTTCGACGCGCTGCTGGCGGAGGGGCGCACGCGCCGGTGCGCGGAGCTTCTGGCCCGCGCCGCGCCGGTCGTGGCGGAGGGGGGCCAGGCCCTCCGCGCCCGCGCCGCCGAGCTGTTCTGGGAGCGGGGCGACACCGCCGATGCGGTCCCACTCCTGGTCGAGCTCACCGCCGCGCCGGCCCACGCCGCGCGGGCGAACTTCCTCCTGGGCGAGCACTTCCGCGGGACCGGCGACCGCCGCCGCGCGCTGCGCCACTTCGAGGCGGTGCTGGCGCTCGACGTCGGCTACCCCAACGCGCGCGCGCGGGTCGAGGCGCTCAAGGCCGCGCTCGGTCGCCCGGCGGCCGCCGCGGTGGGGCAGACGCTGCTCGGCCCCGGCGTCGAGGTGGCGGGCGCGCGCTACCACCTCGTGCGCGAGCTGGGGCGCGGCGCGACCGGCGTCGTCTACCTCGCGCGCGATGTCGAGCTCGGCCGCGACGTCGCGGTGAAGCTCCTCCATCCGCAGCTCGGCTCGCCCCGGTCGCCGGCGCTGCGGCGGTTCTTCACCGAGGCACGCGTGGCCGCGGCGCTGCGCCATCCCCACATCGTGGCGATCCTCGACCTCGACGAGAAGCACCGCCGCCTCGTCATGGAGCTGTGCGCCGGCGGCACCTTGCGCGAGCGCCTCGCGCGCGGGGCGCTGCCGCTGGCGACCGCGCTGGCGCGCCACGTCGAGCTCCTGTCGGCGCTGGCGAGCGCGCACCGGCGCGGCATCGTCCACCGCGACGTCAAGCCGGCGAACCTCCTGTACCGGCGCGACCCCGACGCCCCGGCGTCGGAGGCGGTGCTGGGCGACTTCGGCACCGCGCACCTCATCGGCGACGCGGAGCGCGCCGCCGTGGGGACGCCGCTCTACATGGCGCCGGAGCAGCGCAAGGGGGAGGCGACGCCCGCCGGCGACGTGTTCTCGGCAGGGGTGATCCTCTACGAGACGCTGGTGGGCCGGCCGCCGTGGCAGGCGGCGGAGGCGCTGCGCGGGGCGCAGGGGCCGCTGGCGCTGCCGGCGTCGTTCCCCGACGCGGTGGCGCGGCACGTGGCCGCGCTCGGGGCGGCCGATCCGGGCGACAGGCCCAGCGCCGAGGCGGCGCGCGCCGAGGCGGAGCGGATATAGCCTACAGGTCGAAGTCGAGCGCAATGCGCGCGCCCGCCTTGACGAACACGGTCGTGGGGCCGTCCTTGGGCAGCGTCTGCTCGAACGCGATGCCGAACGACAGCCCGGGCGTCATGGCCCGGCGCGTGTACTTCAGGCCGAACGTCGCGCCGACGTGGTACCCGGGCGCGGGCTCCTGCTCCTCGGCGAAGCGCGCGACGAAGCCGCTCTCGACCTCGACGTAGGTGTTGACCAGCCGGTAGCGGACGATCACCGGCACCAGCACGTCGAGCCCGAACCGGATCTTCTGCAGGGTCTCCCCCGCCTGGGTGCGCGGGAATTGGGCGCTGCCGTTTGCGTCCATGCCGAACAGGATTCCCCAGTGCGGGCCGAACATGCGCCCCACGACCGTGCGCGTCGCCGGCCCGAACGCCGGGTTGAAGCGGTCTTCCTGGAAGGCCAGGCTCACGCGGCCGCCGAACTCGAGGACGAAGATCCACCGGTCGTCGGCGATCTGCCGGCCGGCGAACGGCTCGGCGGGCTCGTTCCAGAACGGGCAGTCGTCGATCGAGCCCATGGCCGCGACCAGGAGCGCGCGGATGCGCTCGAGCTCGACGAGCTCGCCCACGGCGGCGAGATCCTTGCCGCGGGCCTTCCACGCCTCCTCGACGGGACCGCCCAGCGCGCGGTCGCGCGCCTCGATCCAGCCCAGCAGCTCGAGGCGCCGCTCCGGCGTCGCGCGGCACACGCTCTCCAGGCCGTCGCGCAGGAGCGCCTGCACCTCGAGGCGGTCTGCGCCCCAGCCGCCGGCGGCGCTCAGCGTGACCAGGCGCTGCAGATCGCGGTACAGGCGCGCCGAGGACGGCTCGGCGGGCAGCGCGCCGGCGCAGCCCGCGAAAACCACACCGAGCACGATGACGACGCCGCGCAGGCGCTATATTTCGCGCATGAACCTCTCCGATGTCAAAGCCATTGTCACCGGTGGCGCCCAGGGGATGGGCGCGCACTTCGCCCGCCGTCTCGTCGAGGCCGGCGCCAGGGTCGCCGCCGGCGACGTCAACGTCGAGCGCCTGGCCGAGCTTCCCGCCGGCGTCGCGCGCCGCCGCCTCGACGTGTCCGACGAGAAGGACTGCGAGGCGTTCGTCGCCTGGGCGTGGGCGGAGCTCGGCGGGCTCAACGTCCTCATCAACAACGCGGGCATCCTGCGCGACGGGCTCCTGGTCAAGAAGGACAAGACGACCGGCGAGGTGAAAAAGCTCACGCTCGATCAATGGAACGCGGTCATCGCGGTGAACCTCACCGGAGCGACGCTCATGGTGCGCGAGGTGGCCGCGAAGATGGCGGCGCACGACGCGCGCCCGGGCGTGATCGTGAACATGTCGTCCCTGGCGCGCTACGGCAACCGCGGGCAGTCGAACTACGCGGCGGCGAAGGCGGCGCTGGCCACGAACACCGTGACGTGGGCGCGCGAGCTCGCGCCGCTCGGCATCCGCGTGACCGCGATCGCGCCCGGGATGATCGAGACGCCCATGACGCAAGGGATGAACCAGAAGGCGCGCGACGCGCTGGTGGCCAGCGTGCCGGTGGGCCGCGTGGGGGTGCCCGAGGACATCTGGCTGGCGGTGAAGTTCGCCATCGAGTGCGACTATTTCAACGGCCGGACGATCGACGTGGATGGCGGGCTCGCAATGTGAAACGTCTCGTCGCGCTCCTCGCATTGGCCTTCGCATCGCCGGCGCGCGCCGGCGATCCGGTCCACGTGCTCACCGTCGGCGGGGCCCGCATCGAGGTCGTCCTCCGCGGCGGGCCGTTCGACCTCGGCGACGCCGGCGTGCTCGCCTGGGTCGACGCCGCCGCCCGCGCGGTGACCGCCTACTACGACGGCTTCCCGCTCGCGCGGGCGCGCATCGCGATCCACGGCTTCGACGGGGCGGGCGTGCGCGGCGGCACGGCGCGGGGCGACGGCGGCCCGGCGATCGACGTGGGGGTCGGCCGCGAGTCGACGCGCGACCAGCTCACCCGCGATTGGGTGCTCACGCACGAGATGGTCCACCTGGTGTTTCCCTCGCTGGCGCGCCGCCACCACTGGATGGAGGAGGGGCTGGCCACCTACGTCGAGCCGCTGGGGCGCGTGCGCGCGGGCGACCTCGCCGAGACCAAGGTGTGGGAGGACCTCGTCGACGGTCTGCCGCAGGGGCTGCCCCGCGACGGCGATCGCGGGCTCGACTTCACCCCCACCTGGGGACGGACGTACTGGGGCGGCGCGCTGTTCTGGCTCGTCGCGGACGTCGCGATCCGCGAGCGGACGGGCAATCGCAAGGGCCTGGAGCACGCCCTGCGCGCCATCGCCGCCGCCGGCGGCACGATCGAGACGCCGTGGACGATCGACAAGGTGATCGCCGTCGGCGACGCGGCCACGGGGGTGCCGGTCCTGCGCGAGACCTACGATCGAATGAAGGACCGGCCCGCCCCGGTCGATCTCGACGAGCTGTGGCGGAGGCTGGGCGTGCGGCGCGGCGGCGGCAGGATCTCGTTCGACCCGGATGCGCCGCTGGCGGCGGTGCGGCGGGCGATCGGGACCGGCCGGTGAGCGACCGCGGCGACGTTGGACCGCGCGCCCGTCCTACATTAGGCTTCCCCACCCATGCGCCTCGCCAAGCAGCGGCCGTCGTTCCCGCCCGCGCCGCCGTCGAATGGCCTGGGGCGGCCCTAGCCAAGCGCGCGGGTCACGATTTCGCGCGTCCCCTCCGGCCCGCGCAGCCGCAGCCGCAGCCCGACGTCGCCGGCCCGGAGCTCCAGCTCGAACGTGAGGAACGGGCAGCAGCGCCGCTCGTAGGCGATCCACTCGGCCACATCGGTCACGAGGTCCGCGGGGTAGAGGAGCTCGACCCCGTCGGGCAGGTCGCGCGCGTCGAGGCGGCGGGCCACGACCACGTCGTGGAGGAGGGCGCGGTGCCGCTCGCGCGAGGGAGGATCGAGGACGGTGAGGTCGCATGCCAGGGCAGTCATGGCGAGATCCTGCGACTTCAAGTACACTTGAAGTCAAGACCATGACGATCGGACAGCTCGCCCGCGACGCCGGCCTCCGCCCCTCGGCGCTCCGCTACTACGAGGCCGAGGGCCTCCTCCCCGCGGCCCCGCGCGTCGCGGGGCGACGCGTCTACGACGCCGCCGCGCTCGATCGCCTGCGCCTCATCGCCGCGGCCCAGCGGGCGGGCTTCACGGTGCGCGAGATCCGCGGGCTGCTGCGGGCGATGGACGCGCCCGCCGGCATGAGCGCGGCCTGGCACGCCCGCGCGCACGACAAGCTCGTCGAGCTCGACGCGGCCATGGGGCGCATCCGCGCGGCGCGCCGGGCCCTGCGCGGCATCCTGGCCTGCGGCTGCGACAGGCCGGACCAGTGCGTCATTGCGTCCGCGCGAACGCGAGCCGCACGAGCGCCGGCAGGACGATCAGGCTCACTGCGGTCGACACCAGCAGGCCCCCGATGACCGCGAGCGCGAGCGGGCGCTGAAGGTCCGCGCCGGCCCCCAGGCCGAGCGCGAGCGGAAACAACCCCGCCACCGTGGCCAGCGTGGTCATGAGGATCGGGCGGACCCGCAGCGCGCCCGCGCCGAGCAGCGCCTCGGCGATCGGCGCGCCCGCCTCCATCAGCTTCTCCGCCTGCTCGAGCAGGAGGATGCCGTTCTTCACGACCAGGCCGACGAGGAGCACGCACCCCATCAGCGACGAGGCGTTGAGCGGCACCGACGCCGCCCACAGCGTGGCGAGCGCGCCGACGACGGCGAGCGGCACCGACGCCACGACGAGCGGCGCGAGGCGCGCCCGCCGGAACTGCGCCAGCAGGACCACCAGCACCGCGAGCGCGCCGAACCCCATGACCGCCAGGAGGTCGCGCAGCGTCGCCTCCTGCCCCTCGATCTGCCCGCCGAGCTCGAGGGTGTAGCCCTTGGGCAGGACCAGGCCCCTCAGCCGCGCGCGGACGTCGCGGACGACCGAGCCGAGGTCGCGCTCCTCGCGATCGGCGGTGACGATCACCACCGGACGCAGGTTCTCGCGCACGAGCGTCGTGGGCGCGCCGCGCCGCTCGAGCTCGGCGACGCCGCCGATCGACGTCCACGCCTCGGCGCCGGCCGCGAGCGGCAGCTCGGCCACCCGCCGCGGGTCGAAGCGCACCTCGTCGGGATAACGCACGCGCACCCCCACCGGGCGGTCGGGCCGGCGGATGGTCGACGCGACCACGCCGTGGAGCGCGGCCTCGAGGCTGGCCGCCACGTCGGCGGCGCTCTTGCCGATCCGCGCCGCGGCGCCGCCGTCGATGCGCACGCGCAGCTCGGGCGACTCCGCCTCCACGCCGGGATACAGGTCCACCAGCCCCGGCACGTCCTTGATGCGTTCGACCACCTCCGCCGCCTTGGCGGCGAGCGCCCCGTAGTCGTCGCCGTAGATCTTGATCTCGATCGGGCGCGGCGTGCCCGCAAGGTCGTTGAGCACGTCCTGCAGGACCTGCACGAACTCGACGCGGGCCTCGGGCACGTCCGCCTCGACGCGCTGGCGCGCCTCGGCGATGACCGCGTCGAGCGAGCGCCGCCGCGCCGACCGGGGCTTGAGCCGCACCATGATGTCGCCGCGGCTGACCAGGGTGGCGGTCGCGGGGCCGAGCTCGGCGCCGGTCCGGCGCGAGTATGTGTCGATCTCCGGGATGGCGACGAGGATGGCCTCTATCTTGCGCGCCACCGCGTCGGTGTCGTGGAGCGACGTCCCGGCGGGGAGGAAGTAGTCGAGCACGAACGCGCCCTCGTCCATGCTGGGGAGGAAGCCGGTGCCGACCTCGCTCGCCGACGCCGCGCCGAGTCCGAGGAGCGCCAGGGCGAGCGCCAGCCCGAGCCAGGGGCGGCGAAGCACCGGGGCGAGCAGGCGCGCGTACGCCCGGGCATAGATGGGCGCGCGGGCCGCCGCGCCGGCGCGCATCCACATCGACGCGGCGAGCGGCACGACGAACACCGCCACCGCCAGCGACAGCGCCACCGCCGCGGCGAGCGTGGCCGCCAGCGCCGCGAAGAACCGCCCCACCACGCCCTCGAGCCAGGCGAGCGGGAGGAACACCACCACGGTGGTCGCGGTCGTGCCCACCAGGGCCGCCATGAGCTCGCGCACGCCCTCGGCGGCGGCGGCGCCGGCGGGGCGGCCTTCCTCGAGCTTGCGGCGGATGATCTCGACGACCACGATGGCGTCGTCGATGACGAGGCCGATGGCCACGGCGAGCCCGCCCAGCGACATGAGGTTCAGGCTCTGCCCGAGGACGTGGACCGGGATGAACGTGGCGCCGAGCGTCAGCGGCACGGCCAGCGCCGCGGCGAGGCCGCCGCGGAGGTCGCGCAGGAACAGGGCGATGACGGCGAGGCACAGGCCGATGCCGAGGAGGATGGCGTCGCGCACCGAGCGCATCGATTCGTCGACCAGCGCCGCCTGGTCATAGACCGGCGTCACCTTCACGCCGGCGGGCAGCGCCGGCTCCATCGCGCGCATGGCGGCGCGCACGCGGCCGACGACGTCCGGGGTGCTCGCCCCGGGGAGCCGGCTGACGCTGATGAGCACGGTCTCGCCGCCGGGCCCGGACACGCGCAGGAGCCGGTCCTCCGCCCCCTCCTCGACGCGCGCCACGGAGGAGAGCGGCACGGGGCTGCCGTCGGGGCCGAGCGCCACGACCACCGCGGCGACGTCGGCGAGGCCGCTCGGCTCGCCCGACGCCACCACCGTCACCGTCTGGTGGGCGTCGTCGAACCGGCCGACCGCGTCGAGGACAGTCTGTTCGCGGATCTTCTCGGCGATCTGCGCCGGGCCGAGGTGGAGCGCGGCCACGCGGGCGGGGTCGAGGATGACCTCCACCTCGCGGACGTCTCCGCCGAGGACCTCGACGCGGCCGACGCCGGTCACGCGCGACAGGGCGGGGCGGAGCACCAGCTCGCCCAGCTCGCGCAGGCGTCGCGAGTCGGTCGCGCCCGTAAGATTGAAGGTGATCACCGGGAACGACGTGGGCGTGAGCCGCTCGACCACGACCTCGGCGCCCGCGGGCAGGCTCGCGCGCGCGTCGCCCACGCGCGACTCCACCAGCTGGAGCGCGCGCCACATGTCGGTCCCGGGGGTGAACTGCAGAGACATCTCCGTCGCGCCGCGGATCGTGCGCGAGCGGATGCGCTCCACGCCGAGCACCGTCGCCAAGACGACCTCCAGCGGGCGCGTGAGCGACACCTGCGTCAGGTCCGGGGGCGCGTCGCCGCTCCGCCCCACCACCACGATGCGCGGGAACTCCACCTCCGGGTAGACGCCGCTCGGCATGCGCGCGGCGACGAGCGCGCCGCTGCCGGCCAAACCGATCGCGGCCAGCCACACCAGCGCCCGCCGGCGCTCGAGCCACGCGATCATTTCTCGACCTCGATGTGCTCGCCGTCGGCCACGCCCAGGATGGGCTCGACGACGACCCGATCGCCGGCGGTCAGGCCCGTCGCCTCGACGCGGTCGCCCGCGTCGGCGCCGCGGCGCACCGGCTTGACGTGCGCGACGCCGTCGGCGCCGCACAGGATGACGTCGGTCTCGCCGCCGCTCCCGCGCAGCGCCGCGCGCGGGACGGTGGGCGCCTGGCGCGACTTCCCGGCGCGCACGTGCGCCGTGCCGAGGACGCCCACCGGCGGGCGGGGCGCGTCGTCCGCCGGCACGAGCGACACGCGGACGGTGCC
>DATFWE010000010.1:0-47006 GCA_035259575.1 Haliangiales bacterium | reverse complement strand
ATGCTCGACACGGCGTGGGCCGGGAAAGGCCGTGGCCGGAGAGGGCGCAGTCAAGGGCGCTCTCGGCGTCTGCAAAGAAGAACCGGAGGGAGGACAATCTCATGAGGGGATCGGGCGGCACGGGGCCTAAACAACCTCGGGCCGTCACGGATCCGCGTACGGAGCAAGGCCCTGAAGGCGTCGAAACGTCACGAGGGCAACGGCGAGCGACGAGCTCGTGCGGCTGTGCGCGGGGGAAACCCCCTGAAGAGAGAACCCCGGACGTGGCAGCGGGGTGAAACAAACCCGCAAGGCCGGTGGAGGAGGAAGCCGTCGAGGACGTGCGAAACGTCGCGGGCGGAACGCTGCGGACTCGGGACGTCCGCGGCCTGGATGGGGCAACCCATCCGGTGGTGGACTCCTCCGGCTGAAGTCGCGAAGGGGGCCGAACCCCAAGGGAGGTGCCCGGCGCCGGGAGGCGACGGGCGGGCGGTCTCTGAGAACTCTGAGGAGGGACGAAGCGCACGAGAGGATGGACCCACGGCGAAAGTCGTGGGGGACGGCAGCGGCAGGAAGACCGCGAAGGCGACCGGAAACGGCAACGCCAGGGTGGGATCGGGCAACCCAACGAGCCCGGCACTCCGCTGCCCACAACACTCTGAAGCGCGCGCAACCTCGCGAGTGGCGGCCGGCGCGGCGGCGACGCTGCGGCGGCGGCAGGGACCTGTCTCGAGCCTTCGAAGGGGAAGCCGGAAGCCAGGCGATCCATTTGGGTCGCCGAGCGGCTTTTTCGGCGCTCACGCCTCGCGGTGGGCGCGGGCGATGGCGTCGACCGAGCGGCGCACGTCGGCCTCGTCGGTGCGGTAGCTCGACACCGAGATGCGCATCCCGGCGACGCCCTTCCACACCGTCGGCGACGGGTAGCACACGCCCTCGTCGGTGACGCGGCGGACGACGTCGCGCGTGTGCCTGTCGTCGTCGCGGCCGTCCGGATCGCGGAAGCGGACCACCAGCTGATTCAGGCCCGGGCCGCCGATGACCTCGACGCCCGGAACGCGGCCGAGCTCGTCGGCGAACCGGAGGGCCAGCGCGCAGGTGCGATCGATGAGGTCGGCGACGCCCGCGCGCCCGAGCTGGCGCAGCGCGGCGTAGACCGCAAAGCCGCGGGCGCGGCGCGACAGCTCCGGCGAGTAGTCGTAGGGCGTGCGCACGACCGAATCGTCCGGGCCGGGCAGGTAATGCGCCCGCGTCCCCAGGGCGCGGCGGTGCGCCTCGGGATGCGCGGTGAGCGCGATGCCGCAGTCGTAGGGCGTGTTGAGCCACTTGTGCGCGTCCGTGGCCCATGAATCCGCCCTTTCGACGCCGGCGGCGCCGGCGCGGTGCGCCGCGCTGGCGCGCGCCCACAGGCCGAAGGCCCCGTCGACGTGGAGCCACACCTCCCCCGGCGCGAGGCGCGCACGCGCCGCGTCGACCGCGTCGGCGATCGCGGGCATGGGATCGATGCCACCGCCGTTCACGTTGCCGACCTGGGCGCACACGATCGTCGGCCCGCCGCCGGCGGCGAGCGCCCGCCGCAGCGCGTCCGCCCGCATGCGGCCGTCGGCGTCGGCGTCGACGACCACGACGCGGCGTCCGCCCAGCCCGAGGAAGCGCATCGCGCGATCCACGGTGTTGTGGCGCTCGGCCCCGACGAGGACGCGGACGGGCGGGGCGCCGATGAGCCCGTCGTCGGCGACGTCCCAGCCCGCGGCGGCGAGCACGCGGTCGCGCGCGGCGGCGATGCCGACGAAGTTCGCCATCTGCGCCCCGGTCACCAGCGCTCCCGAGCAGCCGCGCGGGAGGTCGAGGAGCTCGACGATCCAGCGCAGCGCCACCTGCTCGACGACGGCGGCGGCGGGGGTCCCCTCGGCGCTGCCCGCGTTCTGGTCCCAGACGCTCGTCAGCCAGTCGGCGGCGACCGCGGCCGGCAGCGCCGCGCCGATGACCCAGCCGAAGAATCGGCCCGAGGGCATCGCGGTGAGCCCGGGATCGGCCGCCGCGGCCAGGTGCTCGATCACCGCCAGCGGATCGCTCGGGCCGTCGGGGACAGGCGCGTCGAACGCCGCGAGCAGCGCCGCCGGGTCGCGCCGGGGGGACACGGGACGGTCGGGGAGCGACCGGAGGAAGTCCATCGACAGGCCCAGTGTGCGCTCGAGCAACGCGCGCCAATCCACGTGATCTTTGGGCATGATGGACAAAGATTTGCCGTGGCCGGTGCGGGATCGCAATCCCGGCACGCGGACCAATCGGGCGATTGCGACCACCCCATTTCGCGCAAAGGCGACACCCCGGCGCGTTTGACGGCATCGTATCAACGGTGCATCAGGCGAATGACATCCTCCCCCGCCAGGCGGCCGTGACCGCCTCGGGAGGCGTGCGGACCTGTCCCCCGGACGTGCAGATTTCGGGGGTACGGCGGCTGCGCATGCTCGCCATGGTGATGCTCGGCATCTACGTCTTGTTCTTCGTCGTCACGGCCATCCTCCCCACGATGGGTGTGCCGCTGCGTCCCGAGGACGCCGCCGCGTTCGCGCGCGACTGTCGCTGGCTCGGGGCCGCCGGCATCCTCACCGGCGTCGCCATGCTGGCGATCACCTACTCGAGGCGGCTGGCGCCGCGGCACATCCTCGGCATCGGATCGGCGTTTCAGGTCTTCGGCGCGCTCCTGTTCTCGATGTCCGATTACCTCGCGCCGTGGTCGACGGGGTCGCCAGGCGTCCCCGCGTCGGTGGTGTGGCTGATGGCGTTTCCGCTGGTTCCGTCGTCGCTGCGGCGGAGCGCGCTCGTCGCGTTCGCGTCGGCGGCGATGGGGCCGGCGTCGATGGCGATCGCGGCCGCGCTCGGCCGCGCCGTCCCCGCGCCCGCGGCCGCGGCGGCGTTCTACCTGCCGCTGTTCGTCGGCGCGCTCGTGATCACGCTGGTGTCGGGCGTGGTGTACCGCCTGTCCGTCGACGCGTCGCGCGCGCAGAAGCTCGGTGCGTACACGCTGGTGAAGAAGATCGGCCAGGGCGGCATGGGCGAGGTGTGGGAGGCGCGCCACGGCTCGCTCATCCGTCCCGCGGCGGTGAAGCTGATCCGCCAGGAGTCGCTGGGGGAAAAATCGACCGAGGAGATGACGGGCGTCCTCCGGCGCTTCATCCGCGAGGCACAGAGCACGGCGCTCCTCAGCTCGCCGCACACGGTGGGGCTCTACGATTTCGGCCGCACCGACAGCGGGACGATCTACTACGTGATGGAGCTTCTTGGAGGGCTGGATCTGGAGAATCTCGTGCGCCGCTTCGGCCCGCTGCCGGCGTCGCGTGTCGTCTACATCCTCGCCCAGGCGCTGGAATCGCTGGCCGAGGCCCACCGCCATCGCTTGGTCCACCGCGACATCAAGCCGGCCAATCTGCAGCTCGCCGTCGTCGGCGGCCAGTACGACTTCCTCAAGGTCCTCGACTTCGGGCTGGTCAAGCATCTCGGCGGCTCGGGGCCGCTCGTGACAGCCGACCAGGCGATCTCCGGCACGCCCGCCTACCTCGCGCCCGAGGGGGCGTCGAGCGGCCGCGCGGTGGACGAGCGCAGCGATCTGTACTCGCTCGGCTGCGTGGCCTACTGGCTGCTGACCGGGCGGTTGGTGTTCGAGGAAAAGACGCCGGTGGCGATGATCCTCGCCCACGTCGGTCAGGCGCCGCCGCCGCCGTCGAAGCGGACCGAGCTGCCGATCCCCCCGGAGCTCGATCAGCTCGTGCTCGACCTCCTGGCGAAGGATCCGGCGCGGCGGCCGGCAAGCGCCGACGAGGTGATGCGGCGTCTGGCCGCCATCCCGCTCGACGAGCCGTGGACGCAGGAGCGCGCCGCGCAATGGTGGCGCGCCCACCTCCCCGACCAGGCGAAGCCGATCGTCGAGGCCGCGCGCTCGGCCGACAGCGAGGACGAGGCGATCGCGGAGCTGGAGCGGGCCGCCGCGTAGCACGCCGCACGTTCGAAACGGGGGGAACCCGTGAACGTGGACGCGGACGGCGACGTGGGCGGCGACGGCGACGGCGACGCGCTCGGGCGCGCAACGTCGGTTGCCGAGGTGCCGATAACCCAGTCGTCATGCTCAGCTTCCAGAAGCGGGGGCTTGCGATGTTGACCCGGTCTGTACCCGCTGAGGTCGAGCACGTCGCCGTCGCCGTCGCCGTCAACGACCACGACCACGCCCACGCAACAACGTCGCGTCGAACCGCTCCGTGCTCCAGGCGCGCCCGTGGTACACCCAGGGCATGCGTGCTCCCTGGGCGGCGCTCTTCGGCATCGCGGCGAGCGCGGGGTGCGGAAACGGCATGGCGGCGTCGCCCGACGCGGCGCCCGCCGACGCCCGGCTCATCGCCGTCGACCGCGCGCACCTGTCGAACGTCGGCACCACCGGCCGCCTCGACTACGGCGACGCGGCGCTGTGGCTATGTCGGCCGGACATCGACCCGAGCGAGTGCCGCGCCGATCTCGACGCGACCGAATTTCTGCCCGACGGCACGCGCCGGACGGAGCCCCACGTGCGCGCGGACCATCCCGCGTTCGACTGCTTCTACGTCTATCCCACCGTGTCCTTCGCCGGCGGCAACGTCACCAATTTCTCCGACGTGAGCGCGCAGCTAGACCCGCTCCTGTCGCAGGCCGCGCGCTTCAGCCGCATCTGCGAGGTCTACGCGCCGCTGTACCGGCAGGTGTCGCTCGCCCTCGGCGGCGGTTTCTCCGGCGATCCACTGCTCGCCGTCCAGGACGCGCGCGACGCGTTCCAGTACTACCTCGCGCACCTCAACCGCGGGCGCAACTTCGTCATCCTCGGCCATTCGCAGGGCTCGGCGGTCTTGACCCAGGTCGTCCACCTGGACGTCGAGGGGCACCCCGAGGTGCTCGCGCGTATGATCTCCGCCGTGCTCCTCGGCGGGGAGATACGCGTGGCCGACCCGCCCGCCGCGCTTGCGGCGTGCACCACGCTGTTCCAGCAGGACTGCGCGTCCTTCCCGACGATCCCGCTGTGCGCCGCGCCGGGCGACACCCAGTGCGTGATCGCCTACTCGAGCTACCGGGCGCAGGCGCCGCCCGATCCGGCGACGGCCGTCTTCGGGCGTCGCGGCACCGTCGCCAAGACCGCCTGCGTCAACCCGCGCGTGCTCGCCGGCAGCGCCGGCCGGTTCCGCGGCAGCTACATCCCGGTCCACTTCGTGAACCCGCTGTTCGCGCCCACGAACGCCCAGCTTCCCGCGGACATCACCACGCCCTTCGCGCTCGACCGCACGATCTTCGCCGGCGACTGCGTCGACGAGACGATCGGCGGCGTCGGCTTCACCTACCTCAAGGTGGCGCTGCAGAAGGACGCCGGCGACGTCCGGCCGGATCCGCCGTACTACAGCAGCGTGCAGGAGAGCATCGGCTTCGGGCTCCACGTCGCCGACTACAACCTGGCGCTCGACGACCTCATCGACGCCGTGGCCGCGCAGGCGGCGGCGATGCGCTGAGGCGCTCTACCGGAACCGCACGTCCCGCTGCCCGGCATCCGGCTCGAGGAACCGCAGCAGCGCGTCGCCCTCGGCCTCGAGCTCGACCCGCGCGCGCTTGGCGAGCGGCGCCAGCGGCGCGAGCTCCAGCGTCGCGCGCCCCTTCGCGGTCGACGCCGACCAGGTGCCGGCCACCATGCCGTCGACCAGGAACGACGGGAGCACCTGCAGGTTCTTGCTCGTGAGGGCGCGGCGCGCCGCGTCGGTCATCAGGCGCGTCCGGTCGGCGTGCGCGAGAACGAGGTTGTCGTATTCGGGGACGAACCGCGCGGGCGCCGGCTCGTCCGCGTCGGGGCGCGGCGCGTCGGGCAGGTCGTGGAGCTCGCGCCCGCGCTCGTCGCGGAACGTGCGCAGCTTGGGCCGGAGCGCCGCGAACGTCGCCTTGAGCGAGGCCAGCCCCGACCAGGTCTGCGTGTCGGCGACGGTCGCCGGCCCGAACGCCGCGAGGTAGCGGCACACGAGCTCGGCGGGGTCGGCGTCGCCGTCGACGGCCGCGGCGATCCACGCGTCGGCGAGGGTGAACGCCGCCGCGCCGTGGTAGCCCCATTCGTGCCCCTCGTCGGGGACCTGGACGAGGTTCAGGCTGCAGCGGACGGCGTAGGCCATCGCGCGCGCGTCGGTCTTGGGGAAATCGGCCGCGAGGAGGCCGCGCAGCTCGTCGAACGTGATCGGCCGCGCCAGGTGCTTCCGCGCCCGCGCGAGCACGGCCGCGAGGTCCACGCCGCCCAGCCGATCGCCCGTCCGCGCGAACGCCTTGGTCAGCATCGGCTGGAGGCACGGGCGCAGGCGGCGGTAGTCCCGCGCGGTGACGAGGTGCAGCGTCGCGCGCATCAACGTGGCGCGCACGACCTCGCGCGCATGGATGGCGCGGGTGAGCTTGTCGCGGGTGAACCCGGCCACGCGCGACCACAGGCCCAGGTAGGGCGGACGGGCGAGCTGGGCCTGGAGCCCCGCCAGCCGCTCGATCGCCTGGGCCGGCGTCGCCTTCGCCCGCGCGAGGAGCATCTGCCGCGCGAGCGTGGCGCGGTTGAGCGCGCGCAGGGAGAGCGTCGGGTCCGGCATGGCGCGGCGGCTTCTAGCTCCTCCCCGGCCGGAACAACCCGAACGAGCTCGTGTACCCGTGCAGGAACGTCGTCCCGCCGACGGGGCCGATCTCGCCGTTGCAGAAGAACCCGCCCACCGGGACGGGCCCGATGCGCTCGCGGAACAGATCGCTGTCGTGGTTCGGCCGGCCGTAGAGGTGCACGCCCCGCCCAAGGCACGAGAACAGGAGCGCCCCCGCCGGGCGCGTCCCCCCCGACTCCGCCCGGTAGCGCGCCAGGCAGGCGCCGAGGTCCTCGGCGGCGGTGCGCGCGTCGCGCAGGTGGAACTGGACGGCCTGGTAGCGACGGGGGAGCGCGCCGATGGCCAGCGCGCCCGACGTCGGATCGGCGCCGAGGACGTTGCGGATGAGGAAGTCGCCGGCCGCGTATTCCACGCGATCGCCCTTCATCTCGATCCCGACGTGGAGGGACGTGCGGAACAGCTTGCGGTCGTCGGCGTCCAGCCCGTCGAACAGCTCGCGCAGCACCGTCACGGCGGGGCGGCCGTTGAGCTCGTGCACCACGTTCTGCTCGCAGCGCGTGATCACCATCGGCTGGCCGATCGGCCGGCATCCCTGCGCCACGATCGTCTCCACGCGAATGTTCCCGGACAGGGCGACGCCGACGGCGCCGTCCTCGTGGGCCTCGCCGTCGAGGAAAAGGACGTTCGACCCGGGCGAGCCGCCGCCGCTGGCCAGGCCGCCCACCTTGCGCGCGTCGGGGTACCGCGCGTCCAGCCGCTCGATCAGCGCGTCGGCGTCGCAGGTGAACGGATCGGCCAGGATGACGAGCTGCGGCGCCGCGTCGGGCGGAGGCAGCTCGTCGTCGTGAAGATCGTCGAAGCGCAGCGGGCGCACGTCCACGCCGGGCAGCGCGGCCGCCAGCAACGACACCGCGGCGCGCCCCTCCGTCTCGCGCCCGCCCCCGATGACGCCGCCCGCCGAGCAGCCGGCGATGTGGGCGCCGCCGAAGCGCGCCCGCAGCCACCCCGGGATGTCGCGGTAGGCGTCCGCGTGGTGCGGCGAGACGAACGCGAAGACCAGGTCCGCGCGCGCGCCCATGAGCTCCGCCGCCGCGACCGCGCACGCCTCGTCGACCGCGTCTTCCGTCGAGCGCCTTTCCGATGACGCCGATGCCCACCGCATCGGGCGTAGTCTATCACCTCTCAGGGGCAGGTCTGGCTCGCCGGCGGCGGGATCGGGCAGCAGGCCAGGACGGATTTGTTCGACGTCATGGTGACCGTCGTCGTCTGCATGCGGTCGGGGCTCGGATTGTCGGTGCCGGTCCAGTACCCCCAGACGAACGTGGCGGCCGGATCGGCGTGCAGGTGGGCCACGCTGCCCGCGGCGAACGTCACGGGGGTGACGTAGCCCACGCCGTCGACGGTGACGACGCACCAGTTGATGAAGTTGTCGATGGTCAGCGTGTACGTGACCGGCGGCGCGTCGGGCGGAGGCGGTGCCGGCGGAGCGTCGGGCGGGGGCGGCGCCGGGGGCGCGTCCGGCGGCGGCGGCGCCGGCGGCGCGTCGGGCGGGGGCGGCGCCGACGGCCCGTCCGGCGTCGGCGGGGCGTCGAAGGAGAGGATGGGCGCGTCGAGGATGGGTCGGGCGTCGGGCTGGGGCGGTGCGTCGAGGACGGCGGCGTCGATGGTCTGGGTCGTGGTGCTGCTGCTGCAGCCTGAGCTTGCGAGAACGCAAGCCAGGACTACGTGCCTCATGGTGAGCGAAGTATGGCCACACACGCACCGCGCGGCGGGCGGGCGCCTACGCGCGTGAGGCTTCGATCACGGATACGGGCGACGGCGCGGCCACTGCGGTGGGTACGCTACGGGGCGAACGACGCCAGCTTGATGCGCGACTTGCCGTCCTCGATCTCTTCCCACACCGCGTAGACCTTCCCGCCGGCGACGGTGACGTCGGGCTCCTTGGACATGCCCGGGGACTTGGACAGGTTGGACGCCTTCTTGAACGACTTGCCGCCGTTGGTGGACACGGTGCTCCACACGTCCGCGTTCGCCTCGCCCTCGCTGGTGTCGACCCACACCACGGCGATGGTGCCGGCGCCGGTCGAGGCGATCGCCGCGTCCGCGGAGACGCCCGGCGTGTTCGACGCGTCGACCGGCTTCGACCACGTCTTGCCGCCGTCCGTCGAGGCCGACACCATGATGTCCGGGCTCTTGGCGCTGGCGGACGTGTCGGTCCAGGCCACATAGATGTGGCCCTTCGCGTCGATGGTGACGTCGGCCTCGGAGGAGATGCCGGGGGTGTTCGACACGTCGATGGACTTGGACCACGTCTTGCCGCCGTCGGTGGACCCGGAGAAGAATACGTCGGGGCTCTGCGCGCCCGACGTGGTGTCGCACCACACCACCGCGATGGCGCCGTTCGCGCCCATCGCGATGCTCGGCGTCATCGACTTGCCCGGCGTGTTGGACACGTTGACGGCCTTGGACCAGGTCTTGCCTCCGTCGGTGGATCCGGCGAACCACACGTCGGGAGCGGTCTCGCTGCCGGTCGTGTCGAGCCAGACCACGTGGATGGCGCCGTCGGGGCCGACCTTGACGTCCGGCTCGCTCGAGACGCCGGGGGTCGCGGACACGTCGGCGGGCTTGGACCACGTCTTGCCGCCGTCGGTCGAGCGCACCGCAAAGATGTCCGGGTGGTTCTCCGTGCCGGCGTCGGTCCACACGACGACGATCGAGCCGTCCTTGCCGACGGCGATCGCCGGGTCGGCGGTGGCGCCCGGGGTATTGGACAGGTCGGCGGGCTTGGACCACGTCTTGCCGCCGTCGGTCGAAGCCGTGAACAGCACGTCGCTCGGGCCGCCTGCGGTCGCGCCGGCGCCCTCGAACGCGACGTACAGCGTTCCCTTCGCGTCGGCGGCGATCGTCGGCCGCTTGCCCTCGCTGTCGGGCGTCAAGGTGACGGTGCCCCCGCCCTTGTCGCCGGGCTTGGCGCCGGCCTTGGTGGCCGCCTGGGCGGACGCGGATAGAAGGAGGAGCAGGACGGCGGGAGTGCAGACGGCTCTTGTGCGCATGGGGGACCTCGCGTCTAAAAACCGCGGCTTGTGCATCGCGCGAGCCAGACCGCACCGCGCAGCGAATCCGGGGCACTCCCGCCCGAATCGTGGCCGCCGACACGCGCAGGCTATGCCGCTCATGCAAGAAACTTTCAGCGAAAAATCGAACAGGGAATTCGAACAGGGAATGCGAACGAGGAATGGAAGTGTGCCCCCCGCACTCTCCGGCATTCGAATTCGAATTCCCTGTTCGAATTCCCTGTTTTAGATCCCCGCCAACCCCGGCTCGATCCGCGTGTACCCCTCGTCGGCCGCCCACAGGTCCATCGACAGCGACAGGAGATCGTCGACCTCAGGGATCGCGCGCGCATCGACGCTGAGGTCGATCGACTTCACGTAGCCGCGGCAGGTCGCGCAGGCCTCGATGCGCACGGCCGGGTATCGCTCGGACTGGAACGCGGGCAGCTTGTGGGGGTCGGCCTCGGCGCAGGCAGGGCAAAGGATGCGCGTCACCGGCCACTCCCCGCCGCACAGGGCGCAGTCGAGGAAGCGCTGTCCGCCGTCGGCGTCGCCGAGGATGCGCCGGTGGGCCATCCACGGCGCGCCGCGGCAGAACGGGCACCCGCCGGCGCGCGCGGCGCGGTCGGGGCGGACGCTCGCCGCCGCCAGCACCTCTGCATAGGGGCGGAGGATCGCGCGCGACAGGTAGTCGTCGCGCGCCGAGCCGGCGTCGCGCCAGAAGGGGGCGAGCCAGGCCTCGGGGTCCTCGCCGGCGCGCGCCCGGGCGCGCTCGCGCAGGCCTTCGGGGCCGCGCTCGGCGGCGAACCGCAGCACCCCGCCGAGCCACCCGGCGAAGGCGCCGAGATCCGCCTCGAGCCGCCCGGAAAGCGGCCGGGCGGCGTGCGCGCGCTCGAGCGCGGCGGCGACCACGCTCTGCTCGCGATACAGGCCGGCGGCGAAATCGAGCGGCGCCCGGGCGGCGGGAGAATCGGGCGCGAGCGCCGCGGCGCGATCCGCGCGGCGCTCGAAGGCATCCGCGACGCTACTTGGTCGTGTCGTCACCCGGGGATTTGCCCGTGACCTCGCTGTACCAGCGAGGATGGTGGTGACGCGCCCACGACTTCGTCACCGTGCCGCGGGTCATGGAACGGAAGGTGCCGGGCAGGGCGGCCGTGCCGAGGTAGATGTGCCCGACGATCGCGACGGCGAACAGGATGAAGGCCGCGTCGTGCACCAGCCAGCTCGCCTCCCGCAGCGGCCGGGTGAACTCGCCCGGGAACCACAGCGGGATGCCCGATGCCAGGAGCAGGAGCGCCAGGAGCGCGGCGGCGAAGAAGAAGAGCTTCTGTCCGCCGTTGTATTTCCCGACGTCCGGATCCTCGGCCCTGTTGAAGAAGTAGTCGATCGCCTTTCGTCCGAACCAGCCGCTGTCGCCCTTGGTGAGCTTCATGTCGCCCACCCAGTAGACGACCATCGCCAGCATCGCGGCGACGAATGCCGACCCGAGGAACGGGTGGAGCCAGCGGCACACCGCGAGGCCGCCGAACAAGGCCGCCATCCAGCCGAAGATCGGCGTCCAGATCGCGAGCCCGGTGAACAGCGCCCCGAGGAAGGTCACCGCCGCCGTCCAGTGGATGATCTTGGACAGCGTGCCGTGGCGGACGATCTGATCGCCGACCACGGTGTCCTCTTTCGCCCCGGCGGACTTGACGGGCTTCGCCGCCACGCCTCCCTCCGCCGGCTCTTTCGCCCCGTAGCGCAGGAAGTGAAGGAACGTGGCCCCCGCCGCGCCGAGGATCGCCGCTATGCCGAGCGGTTTGAACACCGACTTGGCAATGCCCACGCCCATCGGCACCGTCGGGTTCTTGGGCAGCTCGTACCACTCCGGGTGGCTGCCGTGCGCGAGCACCGTCACGACGCTGGTGCCCCTCACCCCCTCGGGGTCGTAGAGCGCCGCGTCGGTCATGCCGTTCGCCTTGAGCTGCTTCACCCGCGCGTTGCCGAGCGCGACCATCTCCGACTTCGGCCCGAACTGCAGGCAGCCCGTCGGGCAGGCCTTGATGCACGCCGGCTCGAGACCGACGGTGACCCGGTCGACGCACAGCGTGCACTTGGACATCTTGCCCGTGCGCGCGCTGAACCGCGGCACGTCGAACGGGCAGCCCGTCGAGCAGAGCCCGCAGCCGATGCACGCGTCGGGGTTGACGTCGACGATGCCGTTCTCGTACTGGACGATCGCTCCCGGGGCGGGGCAGGCCGCCAGGCAGCCCGGGTCGGCGCAGTGCATGCACTGATCCTTGCGCATCAGCCATTGCACGTTGCCGGCGACCTCCTCCTCGTGGAACTTGATGAGGTTCCAGAAGTTGGCGTCGAGACTGGGGAGCGTCTGGTAGCTGCCGATCTGCGTGGTCTTGATCGTCGGCAGGTCGTTCCACTCTTGGCACGCGACCTCGCAGGCCTTGCAGCCGATGCACGTCGTCGTGTCGATGTACTTGGCGACGACCGGCATCTCGCGGAGGATGGTCCTTTCGCCGCGGAGCGAAGCGGAGGAACGCTTGATTTCGAGCTGTTGGCTCATGGCTTCCTCCTACGCCTTCTCCAGGCGGACCTGGAACGCCTTGAACTCCGGCGTCCAGGTGTTGGGGTCCTGGGCAGACGGCGTCAGCATGTTCGCCAGCGGCCCGGTGTGGTTCTTGGCGCCGGCGAAGCCCCAGTGGATGGGGAAGCCGATCTGCCACACCTGTTTGCCGTCGATCTTCAGCGTCGGCATGCGTTTGGTGACCATGGCGACGCCCTGGATCGATCCGCGCGCCGAGGACACCTTGACCTGCGATCCGTTGACGATGCCCTTCTCGCGCGCCAGTCCCTCCGGGATCTCGATGAAGAAGCCGGGCTGGATCTCGTTCAGCCGGCCGCCCTGCTGGTGCTGCGTCCAGTAGTGGAAGTGCTCGGTGAGCCGGTACGTCGTGCAGACGATCGGAAAGTCCTCCTTCTTCCCGTAGACGTCCTTGTCGGTGGAAAAACGCGCGGACGCCGGGTTCGACGACACCTTGGGATGCAGCGGGTTGTCGATCGGGGCCTCGACCGCCTCGTAGTGCTCGGGGAAGGGGCCGTCGTTGAGCGCGGGCGAGTACAGCCGCCCCACGCCCTCGGGGAGCATGATGAACGCGCCGAACTGGCCCGGCGGCGAGTCGACCTTGAAGTCGGGGACGTCGCCCACCCACCTCTCGCCGTTCCACTTGATGCCCGCCCGCGTCGGATCCCAGGGATTCCCCTCGGCGTCCGCGGAGGCGCGGTTGTACATGATGCGCCGGTTCGCCGGCCACGAGAAGCCCCAGGTGTGGAACATCCCGAGGCCGAGCGGATCGGCGGTGCTGCGCCGCTGCGCGTTGTTGCCGGCTTCGGTGTACACGCCCGAGTGCAGCCAGTTGCCGCACATCGTCGTGCCGTCGTCGCGGAGCTGCGCGAACCCGTCGACCTGCTGCCCGGCCGCCTTGATGAGCTTGGTCGGATCCTTGTCGTCCTTGAGGTCGGCGAGCGCCTTGCCGTTCATCTCCTTCAGCGCCTCGCCGAGGTCGGGGCTCTGCGGGTTCGAGTACGACCACGCGAGGTTCAGGATCGGATCCGGGAACGTGCCGCCCTCTTTCTTGTAGAGCGCCTTCACCGCCAGCACGAGGCGCCCGACGATCTCCTGGTCGGCCTTGGCTAGTCCGGGCGGATCGGTCGCCTTCCACTTCCACTGCAGCCAGCGCGCCGAGTTGGTGAACGTGCCGTCCTTCTCCGCGAACGACGCCGCGGGGAGGAGGAACACCTCGGTCTGGATCTTCGACGGCTCGGCCCCCTCGTACTCCTTGGGCGCCTTCCAGAACTGCGCGGTCTCCGTCTCGTGGTTCTCGACGACGACCATCCATTTCAGCTTGGACAGCGCGGCCACCATCTTCTTCGAGTTCGGTCCGAGCCCGACCGGGTTCATGCCGAACGTGATGAAGCCCTCCGGCCCCGGCTCCTTGCCGCCGGCGCGCGTGGTCTCGCCGCGGTACATGTCGTCGAAGATGTACAGCCACGAGAAGTTCCGCGGCGAATCGACCTTGGGCAGCCAGGCGTACGCCCAGTCGTTGTCCTTGGTCGCCGCGTTGCCGTAGGTCGCCTTGAGCAGCGACACCATGAACTTGGGATAGTTGACCCAGTAGTTCATCGTCGCCCACGGCTGCCCGTTCAGCGTCTTGGGGATCCCGCCGTCGTAGTGCTGCGCGAGCGTCTGCTGCGAATCGGTGGGCGTCTTCAGGTAGCCGGGCAGCCACTCGGTGTTGCCGGCGGTGTCGGTCGCGCCCTGGATGTTGGAGTGGCCGCGGAACGCGTTCACCCCGCCGCCCGGGCGGCCGACGTTGCCGAGGAGGAGCTGCAGGATCGCCGCGGCGCGGATGATCTGCACGCCGGTCGAATGCTGCGTCCACCCCAGCGCGTAGGTGATCGTGCCGACGCGCTCGGCGTTGCCGGTCGACGTGACGATCTCGCACACCTTGAGGAACGTGTCCTTGGGCGTGCCGCAGATCCGTTCCACCATCTCGGGCGTGTAGCGGTCGACGTGCTTCTTCAGGAGCTGGAACACGCAGCGCTCGTTCTGGAGCGTCGGGTCGACCTTGTAGGCCTTGGTCCCCTCGTCCGCCTCGTACGCCCAGGTGTCGCGCGCGTAGCTGTGCTTGGCCTCGTCGAATCCCGAGAACACGCCCTCGTTGAACGCGAACTTGTCGTTCACCACGAACGGGGCGTTGGTGTGAATCTTGACGTAGTCCTCGTGGTACCGCTTCTTGTCGATCGCGTAGCGGACGATGCCGAGGAGGAACGCGATGTCGCTGCCGGGGCGAACCGGCGCGTACATGTCGGCGACCGCCGCGGTCCGCGTGAACCGCGGGTCGACGGCGACGAGCTTGGCCCCGCGCGTCTTGCGCGCCTCGATGAACCACTTGAACCCGACGGGATGGTTTTCGGCGGGGTTGCCGCCCATGGCCAGGATGACATCGGTGTTCTTGATGTCGCACCAACCATTGGTCATCGCCCCGCGGCCGAACGTGGCGGCCAAACTGGCCACCGTGGGACCGTGTCAAACCCGGGCTTGGGTGTCCCTATAGGGAATTCCCCAAGCCGTCAGAGCCTTCCACTGGAGCCAGTTGAACTCGTTCGTATCGGTGCAACCGCCGATCCACGCCATGCCCGGCGTGCGGTTGACCGTCTCGCCCTTGGCGTTCTGGGCGACAAAGGTCTTGTCGCGCGTCGTCTTCACGTGCTTCGCGATCTGCGCGATGGCATCGTCCCAGGAGATGTCCTCCCATTTGTCCGAGCCGGGACGTCTGACCTTCGGCGTGGTCAGACGGTTGGCGTGGACGATGTCGCTCTTGAGCGCGGACCCCTTGGGGCAGAGGCTGCCCCGGCTGATCGGATGATCGGGATCGCCCTCGACGTGAACGACCGCAGGCTTGACGTTCTTCGCCTTGTCTCCGAGCGTGTGGATGATCACCCCGCAGGAGACGGCGCAGTACGGGCAGATGCTGCGAGTCTCGGTCGTACGAGCGATCTTCAGCTCCCTCATCTCAGCGCGTGCCTTGCTGAGATCGAAGCCTACCGCTCCAGCTCCGCCGATCCCCGCCGCCACGACCTTCAAGAAGGTGCGTCGGTCCATCGTAGACCTCCGAGCTGCAAAGATTCTTTAGTGGCTCAGAACGTTTGTCAAATCCAATCTTTGGGTCAAGGGCGGGCGGCCAGCTCGGCGGCGACGAAGGCCTTGATCCGGACCTGCTCAGGTGCAGGTACACCGAAACTGTCCATCCGATTGAGGATATGACTCAGCCTGTCCTTGGTCAGATGGTTGAACCAGCCCTTGTCCTTGAGGTCGAAGATGGCGAGCGCGGCCGGCTTCGCGGTGGCGGAGTCGCTGTCGTGGCAGCGGCCGCAGTACTTGCCGAGGATCGTCCGCGCCTCGGCCTGGAGCGCGGCGCGCTCGTCGGCCAGGGCGGACGAGGCGCACAGGAGCAGGGCGACCCAGAGCTTCATCGTTGCACCGGTCGCTCGCGCCGGCGCGGCGCTCCAGGTCGCTCGGCTGCGCCTTGCTCCAGGGTCGCTTCCTTCCGCGCCGGCGCTCGCTCCCTCATTGTTGCACCCGTGAAGGATAGCACCGCCGCGCTATGCTGGCGGCGATGCCCTCGGCCTTCCCGGCGCGACTGCATGTGCTCCTGGCGCGGTCGGCGCCGACGGCGGTCGTCCTCCGGCGCGGGCCGTCGCGGAGCGTGTGCTCGCTCCTCTGGGATCGGCGGGCCGACGCGTTCCGGCTGGGGCAGTGGCTCCGAGGGCGGATCTACGAGCGCCGCGCGGACCTCTCCCCCGACGGGCGATACCTCATTTACTTCGCGATGAACGGCCGCTGGAAGGGCGAGGCCGGCGGCGCGTGGACGGCCGTGTCGCGCGCGCCGTGGCTCAAGGCGATCTCGCTCTGGGCCAAGGGCGACTGCTGGCACGGCGGCGGTATGTTCGTCGCCGATGACCGCTACTGGCTCAACGCGGGCTGCGGGCACCGCGCCGTCCGCGAGGCCCGGGAGGTGCGGCGCGACGCGCTGTTTCGGCCGGCGGGCGGCTACGGCGGGGAGTGCCCGAGCGTGTACTACCCCCGGCTCCTGCGCGACGGGTGGACGCTCGCCGACGCGCGCGACAAGAGCTGCTTCGTGTTCGAGAAGCGCCTCGGGTGGGGGTGGATCCTGCGCAAGCGGGCGCACGCCGAGATCGGCGCCCCGCCGGGACGGGGCTGCTACTGGGACGAGCACGAGCTCGAGCACCCCGCGACGGGCAAGCGCGCCGAGCACCCGTCGTGGGAGTGGGCCGACCTCGACGGCGACCGGCTGGTGTGGGCGGAGGCGGGGCGGCTCCACGCCGCGGCCATCCGGCGGTCGATCGGGGAGCCGCGCTTGCTCCACGACTTCAACGACATGATGTTCGAGCCGCGCGTCGCGCCGTACTGAGGCGCGTCACGGTCCTTCGTCGCCGGGCCCGCCCGGATTCACGCGCAGCGTCCCCGCCTCGGCGTCGACGACGAGGAGGTCGCCGGCGCGCGTCCACCGGTCCCGACACAGGGCTTCGGCACGAATCTATGTCACGTCGCGCGAGGTATGAACCCGCCCACACCGCTTTCGTGCTAGTCATTCCCCCCACGAGCCGCCCATGAACGTCGCATTCTTTCTCACCCCGAAGCAGAGCGTGGTGTGGGTGTCGGCGCGCGCCACGCTGGCCGACGCGCTCGACCAGATGCAGCCCCACCGCCACAGCGCGGTGCCGCTCCTGGACGACGAAGGTCGCTACCTCGGCACCCTCACGGAGGGCGATCTCTTGTGGCACCTCCGCCAATCCGAGCGTCCGTGGTCGGAGGTGGCGGAGACCACGTTCGTGTCCGAGATCGCGCGCTGGATGAAGAACGAGCCCATCCACGTCGATGCCGAGATGGAGACGCTGCTGGCGCGCGCGGCGATGCAGAGCTTCGTGCCGGTGGTCGACGATCGCAACGTGTTCGTGGGAATCGTGCGCCGCAAGACCATCATCGAGTACTGGGCCAAGAAGTGACTACTCGAACGCCGCGCGCATTTCCGCCGGGATGCGGCGCGGGCGGCCGCCCGGAAAGCCGACGAGCACCCACTGGGTGACGGCGCGGCACAGATCGATATCGCCGCGGCGGATCGCGGTGCGGCGAAGGCAGCTCGCCGCGTCCCACGCGTCGACCCACGTCTCGACGGCGATCCGATCGCCGGCGACCGCCGGGGCCAGATACTCGATCTCGTGCCGCCGGACGACCCACACGGCGCCGGCGCGCTGGAGCGCGGCAAGGTCCCAGCCGGCCGCGGCGGAGTGCGCCGCCGCGGCGTGGAGCACCCAGGCGAGGTAGACGACGTTGCCGACGTGACCGAGGTCGTCGATGTCCGCACCGCGGACGTCGAGCTCAAGGCGATGGCGGGGCGCGCTCACGGCCGGCGAGCGTACCATCCGGTGGACCGAACTTGTCAGCGGCAAACCGGTCCCGCTCATCGCGCGGGCGCGATGGCCGCCGCCGCGGGATCGAGCGGCGCGGGCGCCGGATCGGCCGGCACGGCGCGGCGCAGGAACGGCATCGGATCCACGTGGGTCTCGCCGGACTCGTCTTTCATCGTGATGGCGAAATGCAGGTGGGGGGCGGAGTTCCTGATGCCCGAGCGCCCGAGCGTGCCGAGCGGCTCCCCCGCGGCGACGCGCACGCCGGACTCCAGGTCCGCACGGACCTCGTCGAGGTGCATGTAGTACGTCGACATCCCCCCGGCGTGGCGCACGAGCACCCACCGGCCGCCTCTGTCGTCGCTGCGGCGAACCACCTTCTCGACCACGCCTTCGCGGACCGCCAGCACGGGCGTCCCCTCCGCATCCGACAGATCGACCCCGCAGTGCCCCCCGCCGCACTCGGGGGAGTGCGATTCGCCCGGGCGGTCGGCGCCGAACTGGCGATCCTCGGAGACGGGGAGGGCGCGGTCCGACGACGGCAGGGGGAACACGCACGCGCCCGCCGGCAGCCCCGGGACGCGCGCACGGCGCGGCGCCGGCGGCGCCGGGGGCTCGGGCGGGGCGGGCGCGGGTGCGGGCTCGGGCTCGGACACGGGCGCGGGCGGAGGCGCGGGCGGCGGAGCGGACACCGCCGACGACGCGCGCGGACGGACCGTGGCCATCAGCGCGGCGGCCCCCGCCACGACGCACGCCGCGGCGAGAAACGGCACGCGCCGCCGCGCGCGCCCCGCCGGCGCGACCGGCGGCGCGGCGGCCACGGTCGGCGTCGGCCGGGCCGCGGGGACCAGGGCCGTCGTCCGTCCGGCCGCGCAGTCGCGGCACAGCGAGACCACGCGCGTTCCGACGATCCGCGCGGGGGAGCGGAGCGCGTCGACCTCCACCGCGCAACGGAAGCACGCAGCCACGGAGCCGGAGCGTACCGCCGGCGCCCTCCACTCCGGACGAAAAAAAAGCCCGGTCGGCCGCGCCCTGCGCCGCTTGTCTCGCTTCTTGTCCTGATCCGTCCGGCATTCGTCCGGTCCTCGCCTGGCGGACCGGGCCTTCCCAGCCTACAGTCAAGCTCGATGTCCGACGCCCCCATCGTCAAGGCCACGCGTCGCGCGCTGGTGCTGTTGTTCCCCGACGTGCACCTCCAGGACATGGCCGGTCCCGTCCAGGTGCTGTACGAAGCCGCCCACCTTGGAGGCGCGTACGAGCTCAGCTACCACGCCGCGCGTCCGACCGTGCGCTCGGCGCAGGGGCTGATCCTCGCCGAGCTCGAGCCGCTCCCCCAGGCCCGCCCCGGCGATCTGGTG
This sequence comes from Haliangiales bacterium, assembly GCA_035259575.1. Classification (GTDB taxonomy): domain Bacteria; phylum Myxococcota_A; class Polyangia; order Haliangiales; family SHYZ01; genus DATFWE01. The sequence goes on along the minus strand of DATFWE010000010.1, from coordinate 28,004 downwards.
CTCGTGCCGGGCATGTGGTCGCAGTCCCTCGATCGCATCGAGCGCGCGTCGTGCGCCTGGCTCCGGCACGCCGACGACGCGGGGGCCCGCGTCGCCTCGATCTGTTCGGGCGCGTTTGCGCTGGCGCGGGCGGGGCTCCTCGACGGGCGGCGCTGCACCACGCACTGGCGCCTGACCGCCCGCCTCGCCGACGAGCACCCGCGGGCGCGCGTCCTCGACAACCGCCTCTACGTCGAGGACGGCGACGTCGTCACCAGCGCCGGCGTGGCCTCGGGCATCGACATGGCGCTCGCGCTCGTCGAGCGGGACCACGGGCCGCTGGTCGCGGCGCGCGTCGCGCGCGAGATGGTCGTGTATCTGCGCCGAGCCGGCGACCAGGATCAGACGAGCGTCTACCTCGACCACCGCACCCACATGCACCCGGGCGTGCATCGGGTGCAGGACTACATCGTCGCCCATCCCGACGCCAAACCGACGCTGGCGCGGCTGGCGCACGTCGCCGCGATGAGCCCGCGCAACCTGGCGCGCGTGTTCCGGCGGGCGACCCGCCTCACGCCCAAGCAGTTCGCCGCCAAGGTCAAGCTGCAGGTCGCGCGCGACCTCCTCGACGATCCCGGACGCACCGTCGAGGACATCGCCGCGAGCTGCGGTTTCGAGGACGCGCGGCAGCTCCGTCGCCTGTGGCGCCGGACGTTCGGCTCGTCGATCTCGGAATCCCGGGCGGCCCGCGCGGACGCCGCCCGCACGTGAGAAGGAGGACATCATGACGCAACATCTGGTGTGGGCGGCCGTCGTGGTTTCGGTGTTGGCCGGCACCGCGGGCGCCGCGACCGTCCCCGCGACGCGCAACGTCGCCATCGTCGTCTTCGACGGCGTGGAGCTCCTGGACTTCGCCGGCCCGACGCAGGTCTTCGCCGCCGCGGCCGACTTCGGCGCCGTCGGCGGCAAGCCGGCGTTCCGCGTCTACACCGTCGCGCGCACCAAGGAGCCGATCGTGAGCCACGGCATCCTGCGCATCGTCCCCGAGTACTCGATCGACGACGCGCCGCCGCCCGACATCGTCGTCCTGCCCGGCGGCGACGCGCGGCCCCTCATCGACGATCCACGCTTCGTCGACTGGGTGAAGCGCAACGGCGCGCGCGCGGACGTGGTGTCGATGTCGGTGTGCACCGGCGCGTTCGTGCTGGGCAAGGCGGGCCTGCTCGACGGGCGCAGCGCGACCACCTGGTACGACGCGATCGAACGCCTGCGCCGCGCCGTGCCGGCGGCGAAGGTGGAGGACGGCCGCCGCTTCATCGACGAGGGGCGCGTCCTCACCACCGCGGGCGTGTCGGCGGGCATCGACGGCGCGCTCCACCTGGTGGCGCGGCTCCTCGGGCGGGCGGTGGCCGATCGCACCGCGCGCTACATGGAGTACCGGTGGACGCCCGAGCCCTACCTGGCCAGGACGTACCCGCTCCTCACGCCCGGTCTCGACGAGCGCGGGCGCGCGCACCAGCTCGCCGACCTGCTCGAGCAGCGGTAGTGCTCGTCGCCCGCAGGTAGGCCCACCGTAGGCTTCATTACCGACGCATTCGCGCCTGATGTGGGTGCCATTGGGCCGCCCACTCGGTGCACAATTCGATCGTGGAACGACGGTTCCGCATCCTCCTGGCGGTGGTCGGCGCGCTGGGGGCCTGTTTCACCGCGTTCGTGGCGTCGGTGCTCGTCAGGTTCGGATCGCCGCGGGCGCTCCCCGAGATCGCCATTCGCGCGCTGGTGAGCCTGCTCCTGTGCGCCGTCGGCCTGTGGATCGGCGCGATGAAACCCGATTCCCGCGCCACCCGCGGCGCGTCGCTCGGTATGTTCTTCACCGGCATGCTGTGGGTGCGCGACAGCATCCGCGACTACATTCCGATCCTTCCGCCCGTCGACGCGATCGCCTTCTACGCGTTCGACGTCGCGTATCCGCTCCACTTCGTGTTCGGCCTGCGCTTCTTCGTGGAGTTCCCGCCCGGCGCGCCGCCGAGCCGGTTCCTCCACGCGGTGCGCGTCGCCAACGACTGGATCGGCGTGTCCCTCCTCGCCCTCGCCAAGATCGTGGAGCTGCGTCCATTCGTCGCGGTGCCGCCGCTCGGCCCGCTCGACGTCGTCTACAACAACCGCAGCTTCTACACCAGCGCGGCGCTGCTGGCGATGCTCGTCGCCGGCGTGCGCAACTACCGCAAGGCGCCCGACCGCGGCGCGCGGCGGCGCGTGCGCTGGATCGTCTTCGGCGCGGTGGTGGCGCTGGCGCCGGAGATGCTGGCCAAGCTGCTCAAGGCGCTCGGCCACGACCCGCACCTCGACCTGTTCACGGTCGTCGTCGTCGCGGTGATGCCCATCACCTTCGCCTACGCCGTGGTCAAGCACCAGGTGCTCGACATCCGCGTCGTCGTCCGCCGCGGCATCCAGTACCTGCTCGCGCGCAACGTGCTGCGCGTGCTGGTCGCGCTCCCCGCGCTGGCGCTGGTGGTCGACGTGGCGCTGGACCCGAACCGCACCATCCGCCAGCTGTTCTTCGACAGCTGGCCGCGGCTGCTGCTGCTCGTGCTGGCCGCGCTGGCGCTGCGGTTCAACGCCACGCTGGCCCGCTTCGTCGACCGCGTGTTCTTCCGCGAGGCGGTCAGCGCCGACGACGTCCTCGAGCGGATGATCGTCCGCGTCAAGGCGGCCGACTCGTTCGCGGACGTGTCCAGCGTGGTCGCGGCCGAGCTGGAGACGACGTTCCATCCGCGTTCGATCGAGCTGTTGCTCCCCGAGGTCGCGCCGTCGGATCTGCTGTCCCGCGTCGCGAAGGCGGACCAGCCGGTCGAGCACGACGGCGCGCTGGCGATCCCGTTGCGCACCGTCGACGACAGCCTGGGCGGGATCATCCTCCTCGGCAAGAAGAGCTCGGGAGAGAGCTGGGGCGACGGCGACCGGCGCTTGCTCGGCGCGATCGCGGCGCAGGTGGGCACGGTGCTCGAGGCGCGCTCCCTGCGTGAGCGCGTCGCCGAGGAGCGGCGCGTGTCGCGCGAGGCCATCGCGCGCCTCAACCCGATGACGGAGTGCCCGCGCTGCGGCCGGTGCGACGACGCCGGGGCGGAGACGTGCGCCGAGGACGGCGCGCGCCTGGAGCTCGGCCTGCCGGTGCCGCGCACCATCGACGACAAGTATCGGCTCGAGCGACGCATCGGTCGGGGCGGGATGGGCGCGGTCTACCGGGCCGCCGATCTGCGCCTGGCCCGCCCGGTGGCGGTCAAGGTGCTCGTCGGCGGCAGGCTGGGCGACCGCAACGCGCTCAAGCGTTTCGAGCGCGAGGCGCGCGCGACGGCCCGGCTGGCGCACCCCGGGATCGTGGCGGTCCACGATTTCGGCCGCATCGGCCAGGAGGGGGCGTACCTCGTCATGGAGCTTCTCGAGGGCGCGACGCTGCGCGCCGAGCTCGCCCGCAGGGCCGGGCCGGTGCCGCCCCCCGTCGCCGCGGGTTGGTTCGCGCCCATCTTCGACGCGGTCGCCGCCGCGCACGGCGCCGGCGTGGTCCATCGCGACCTCAAGCCGGAGAACGTGTTTCTCGTCGGGGACGGCGGCGTGAAGGTCCTCGACTTCGGCCTCGCGCGCCTCACCCAGCCCGGAGAGGGCTCGTCGGTGACCGTGCCGGGCGTGCTGCTCGGGACGCTCGGCTACATCGCCCCGGAGCAGTTCGAGGGCAAGGAGGCCGACGCGCGCGCGGACGTGTTCGCGCTCGGCGTGATGATGGTGGAGGCGGTGACGGGCGGCCTCCCGTTCCGCGGGCGCACCGTCGCCGAGCTCGCCGCGTCGGTGATGCGCGACGAGGTCCACCTGCGCGGCGACGATCCGGCGATCCGCGCGCTCGACGCCGTCCTGGGGCGGTGCCTCGCGCGCGATCGCCGCAAGCGCTTCGCCTCCGTACGCGAGATGGCCGACGCCGTCCTGCCCGCACTGCGGCGATGCCCGCCGCTCCTGTCCGACGGCAGCACGGCGAGCCTGCCCCACGCGGACACGCAGCTCCTGGAGTAGCGGGCACGAGGCGGGCTCAGCCGAACAGCGCCCGATGGATCCGCAGGGTGTCCTCGGTGCCGCGCCACTCGACCACCCGGCCGTTCTTCAGCGTGAACCGGTGCATCGTGTTGTCGATGGAGAGTTTCTTCGTGATCTGCATGTGCCAGGGCACGTCGGTCGCCTCGGCCACCACCCCGAAGCCGCGCAGCTCGTCGGAAACGAGCTCCATGATGCCGGGCACGTCCCCTCGGGTGAACGCCTGGTAGATCTGCTGCACCACCGCGATGTTCTTCTCCGACATGGGTCCCTCCGCCTCTGCGGTCCGGGGATGACTACGCGTGAGGGGCGCGATCGGATCGGCCGCTACGCGGAGACCACCGTCTTGATGTTCACGAACTCGCGGATCCCGAACGAGCCCAGCTCGCGCCCGTAGCCGGAGCGCTTGACGCCGCCGAACGGGAGGCGCGGATCCGACACCACCATGGCGTTCACGAACGTGCAGCCGGCCTCGATCTCCTCGACGAGGCGCGTCCGCTCGGCCGGGTCGTTCGTCCACACCGACGAGCCGAGCCCGTAGGGGTTGTCGTTGGCGAGGGCGATGGCTTCGTCCAGGTCCTTCGCGCGGTGGAGCAGCGCGACCGGACCGAACACCTCCTCGGCGAACGCCGGCGCGGCGCGCGGGATGTCGGCGAGGAGCGTGGGCGCGTACCAGAATCCGGGGCCGGGGAGCCGCCGGCCGCCGTGAAGGACGCGCGCGCCGGCGGCCGCCGAGCCATCGACCTGCGCGGCGAGCGTCTCGAGGCCGTCGGCCGTCGCGATCGGCCCGACGTCGGTGTCGTCGGCCATCGGGTCGCCGACCTTGAGCTTGGCCAGCGCCGCGAGGAACGCCGCCCGGAACGGCTCGTACACGGCGGCGTGGACGATGAATCGCTTGGCCGCGATGCAGGACTGGCCGTTGTTGATCATGCGCGCGACGACGGCGGTCCTGGCGGCGGCCGCGAGGTCGGCGCTGGGCAGCACGATGAACGGATCCGAGCCGCCGAGCTCGAGCACCGTCTTCTTGAGGTTCCGGCCGGCGGCCTCCCCGACCTTGGCGCCGGCGCCTTCCGAGCCGGTGAGCGTGAGGGCGGCGACGCGCGGGTCGGCGATGATGCACTCGGTGCGCCGCGCCGACACCAGCAGCGTCTGGAACGCCCCGGGCGGGAAGCCGGCGCGCGCGAGCACGTCCTCGATGGCGAGCGCGCATTGCGGCACGTTGGAGGCGTGCTTGAGGAGCCCGACGTTGCCCGCGGCCAGCGCCGGCGCGGCGAACCGAAACACCTGCCAGAACGGGAAGTTCCACGGCATGACGGCGAGGACGGGCCCCAGGGGCAGATATTTCACGATGCCGTGGGCGACCTTCTCGTCGGCGAGGTGCGCCGCCGCGTGCTCGGCGTAGTAGCGGCAGGCGAGGGCGCACTTTTCCACCTCGGCGACGGCGGCGCGGCGGGTCTTGCCCATCTCGAGGACCATGAGCGCGCCCAGGCGCGCCTTGTCGGCCTCGAGGAGCTCGGCGGCGCGCGCGAGCAGGCGCGAGCGATCGGCCGGGGCCGAGCGCCGCCACGTGCGGAACGCGGCGGCGGCGCGGGCGAGGCGCGTCTCGATCTCGCCGTCGGTGTGCTCGGCGAACGTCCGGACCGTCTCGCCGGTGGCGGGGTTGACGGTGGCGATCATGCTGCTCAGTCTTGCAGCAGTTTGGCCGCGAGGCGAATGTCGACGGAGGCGAGCGCCTTGGAGATGGGGCATCCGACCTTGGCCTTCTGCGCCATGTCGGCGAACACGGTTTCGGCGAGGCCGGGCACCACCGCCTCGGTCTCGAGATCGATCGCGGCGATGCGATAACCGTCGGGCGTCTTCTCCAGGTGGACCTTGGCCGTCGTGTGGATGCGCGACGGCGGATGGCCCGCCATGGTGAGAATCAGCGACAGCGCCATCGAGAAGCAGCCCGCGTGCGAGGCGCCGAGCAGCTCCTCGGGGTTGGTGCCGATCCCGCCCTCGAACCGCGACTTGAACGAATAGGGCCCCTCGAACGCCCCGCTCCCCAGCTTGAGCGTTCCGCCTCCCTCGCGGACCGGGCCGCGCCACTCCGCTTCAGCCTTGCGCGTGATCATGCCTCACCTCCTCTCGGGCGCTAGTATGTCGCATCCCGAGGTGGCCGGGTTCCGGAACCCGGCATCCAATGTGGAAAGGAGAAAGCATGCACGCCACCAAGATCGACATTCCCGAAAACCTCCGCGAGAAGCTCGTGGCCCTGCTCAACGCCCGCCTCGCGGATGCGATCGACCTCATGGTCCAGACCAAGCAGGCCCACTGGAACGTCAAGGGGCCGAGCTTCATCGCCCTTCACGAGCTGTTCGACAAGGTGTCCGAGGAGGTCGAGGAGCACGTCGACACCATTGCCGAGCGCATCACGACGCTCGGCGGCGTCACCGACGGGACGGTGCGCGACGCCGCCAAGGCCTCGAATCTCCCCGAATATCCGCACAACATCGCCGACGGCAAGGATCACGTCGAGGCCGTGTCCGCGATCCTCGCCAAGTTCGGCGCGCTCGTGCGCAAGGGCATCGACCAGGCGAACAAGCTCGAGGACGCGGACACCGTCGACCTGTTCACCGGCGTTTCGCGCGGCATCGACAAGCTGCTCTGGTTCGTCGAGGCGCACGCGCAGGCGGCGCGCTAGGAGCCTAGTCCCTCTCCAGGTACGTGTACCCCGCCAACCCGTCCTCGTACATCTTCAGGAGCTGGCGCGTCTCCTCGATGGTCATGCGCTTGGCCCGCATGGCGTCCTCGGCGGCGCGGCGCAGGCGCTGCACCAGCTCGTCCCGGTTGTAGCTCACGTACTTCAGCACGTCGGTCACCGCGTCCCCCGTCTCCACGTGCTCGATGCGATACCCGCCCTCGTCGTCGAGCATCACGTGCACGGTGTTCGTGTCGCCGAACAGGTTGTGCAGGTCGCCCAGGATCTCCTGGTACGCGCCGACGAGAAAAATGCCGAGATAGTAGTCCTGCCCGGCCACGAGGGGATGCAGCTCGAGCGTGTGCTTGACGTCGTGGAGATCGATGAAGTTGTCGATCTTCCCGTCCGAATCGCACGTGATGTCGGCCAGGATCGCCCGCCGCGTCGGCGCCTCGTTCAGCCGGTGGATGGGCACGATGGGGAACATCTGGTCGATCGCCCACGAATCCGGCAGCGACTGGAACATCGAGAAATTGCAGAAGTACGTGTCGGACAGCGCCTTCTCCAGCCCCTCGAGCTCCTCGGGCACGTGGTCGAGCTCGCGCACGATGCGCAGGATCTTCCCGCAGATGCCCCAGAACAGGTTCTCGGCGATGACGCGTTGCTCGAGCGACAGGTGCCCGAGCGAGAACAGCGACAGCGACTCGTCCTTGTACTCCACCGCGTCGTGGTACGCCTCGAGGAAGTTCTTCCGCGTCACCTCGCGGTGCGTGTCGAACAGGTTGCGCAGGATGGCGTCGGCGTCGGGCGGCAGGTTCTCGGGGATCTTCCCCTCGAAGAACTCGCCCACGCCGAGCACGTTCACCACCAGCATCGCGTGGTGCGCCACGGCGGCGCGGCCCGACTCGGACACGATCGTCGGGTGGGGCACACCCTCGGCGTCGCACATCTCCATCGTCGAGTACACGATGTCGTTGGCGTACTCCTGCACCGAGTAGTTCATCGACGACGCGAAGTTCGTCTGCGATCCGTCGTAATCGACGCCCAGGCCGCCGCCCACGTCGAGGAACTTGAGCGGCGCCCCCATCTTGTGGAGCTCCACGTAGAACCGCCCCGCCTCGCGCAGCGCGTTCTTCACCGAGCGGATCGACGAGATCTGCGAGCCGAGGTGGAAGTGCAAAAGCTGGAACGTGTCGAGCATCCCCCACTCGCGCAGCTGGGTCACCGCCTCCATCATCTCGCGCGCGGACAGCCCGAACTTCGATCGGTCGCCGCCCGACGCCTCCCATCGCCCCGACCCGCGCGTCGCCAGCTTGGCGCGGATGCCGATGATCGGCCGCACCGCCGTCTTCCCCGCCACCGTCTTGATGAGCTCGAGCTCGCTCGGCTTCTCGACGACGAGGATCACCGTCAGCCCCAGCTTGGTCGCGAGCAGCGCCGTCTCGATGTACTCCTCGTCCTTGTAGCCGTTGCAGATGACGAGCGCGCCCTCGGTGTCGAGCATCGCCATCACCGCGAGGAGCTCCGGCTTGGACCCGGCCTCGAGGCCGTACTTGAACGGCTTCCCGTAGCGCACGATCTCGCCGACCACGTAGCGGTCCTGGTTGACCTTGATGGGGTACACGCCGCGGTAGTCCGCCTTGTAGCCGTACTCGGCGATCGCCTTGCGGAAGCATTGGTTCAGGTGCTCGATGCGCGCCCGCAGAATGTCGGAGAAGCGCACGAGCAAGGGCAGGGCGAGCCCGCGCTGCGACAGCTCGTCCACCAGCGCCTTGACGTCGATGCACGGCGTCCCCTCGCCGGCCGGGTGGCACTGGAGCATGCCCTTGTCGCTGACCGAGAAGAACCCCCCGCCCCACTTGGGAATCAGGTAGGTGTCCAGAGAGTCCGCCACGGTCCAGCGGCGCAGGACGTCAGAGCTCTTCATTAGTGCTGGATCTAGCGGCATCTACGCCCGCGGCGCAATGAAAAACCTAGCGTCGGGGGGGCGCGATGATCAAAATGGATCTTTCGTACCCATGCCCCGCCCGGTTCCGCCCAGCTCGCAGGCCGCGGCCATCATCGAGGAAGAGGAGAGGCTGCTCGCCGGCGTCGTCGCCCGCCTCGCGGTGGCCCACGACCCGAACGGCGCGCCCCTCTTCGACTACGACCGGGAGCTCATCGAGCTACGCGATTCGATGGGCGAGGCCAAGCCCGAGGATCTGCCGTCCCTCGTCGAGCAGATGGCGCGTGTGCAAGCGATCGCCGCCCGGCGCGGGCGCTCGCGCTCGCTGCCGGTGGACCCGCTGTCCCCCTACTTTGCGCACATCCGCCTACGCGAAGGCGATCGCGAGCGCGACGTGCTCCTCGGCCGGCGCGGCTTCGTCGTCGGCGGCCGCGACAAGGGGACGCCCATCGTCGACTGGCGGAACGCGCCCGTCTCCCGCATCTACTACCGCTACGAGGAGGGGGACGACTACGACGAGACCGAGGCCGAGCACCACCTGGAGGGCGTGGTGACCGCCCGTCGCAACGTCTCCATCTTTGGCGGGCTCCTCCGCCGCATCGGCTGCCCCCAGGGCACGTTCGTCAAGGACGCGCGCGGCACCTGGTTCGAGGCCGAGGGCGAGCTCCGCCCGACGCTGCAGGGAGGGCAGGGCAGGGCCATCCGGCCGCCGCGCCCGCGGCCGCCCGCCGAGCGCAGGCGCCTCGGCATCCACGGCGGCCCGGTGCCGCGCGCCGACAAGCACCTGCCCGAGATCGCCGCGCTCATCGACAAGGAGCAGTTCGCGCTCATCACCTCGCCCGAAAGCGGCCTGGTGCTCATCCAGGGCGGGGCGGGCTCGGGCAAGACGACCGTCGCGCTCCATCGCGTCGCGTACCTCAACTTCACGGATCCACAGCGGTTTAGGCCGAAGAAGATGATGGTCGTCGTTCCGTCGCACGCGCTCGCGCAGTACGTCGCGGGCGTGCTGCCGTCGCTCGGCGTGCCCGGCGTCCCCGTCTACGTCTACCGCACGTGGGTCGCGGGGATGCGCCAGCGGCTCCTCCCCGGGACCGGCACCGACTACAACGAGGAGACGCCCGAGGCGGTGTTGCGAGTGAAGAAGCACCCGGCCCTGCTCGCGCTCCTCGAGGCGCGGGCGAGCGCGCAGGTCGACGCGTTCGAGGCGACGCTGAAGGAGGAGCTTTGCGGGCTCGACGGCGGCGCCGCGGTCGTCGCGCGTTTCCGCGATCGGGCGGCGCGGCCGATCGTTTCGCGCCTGCGCCGTCTCCTCGGCTGGCTCGACAAGCAGACGCTCCCCGCGCTCACGAAGGGGCGCGCCGACGCGGTCGTGCGCCGCCTCGTCCGCCGCGCGCGCGACGTCGTGCGCGACTGGGAAGAGACGCTGACCGATTTCGCGCTGCTCAAGGAGGCGTTCGCCGGCGCGCTCCCCGACGCGGATCTGCGCGCCGCCGTCGCCTGGGTCGCGCGGCAGAAGGAGACGCCCGTCGCGGAGGAGCTCGCCGGGATCGATCCCGAGCGGCTCGAGGCGATCGACGGCCGCCCGATGGAGGACGATCACGGCCCCGCCGGCCGCCTCGATCCCGAGGACGACGCGCTGCTGCTGCGGCTGCACCAGGTCAAGCACGGCGGGCTCGTCGACCCCAAGACCGACGACGAGGTCCGCTACGAGCACGTCGCCGTCGACGAGGCGCAGGACCTGGCCGCGGTCGATCTCAAGGTGATCCTCGAGGCCACCAGCGAGAAGCGCTGCGTGACCATCGCCGGCGACTCCGCCCAGCGGCTCGTGTTCGACAATGCGTTCACCGACTGGGCGACGCTCCTGCGCGAGGCCGGTCACCAGGCGGTCGAGGTGCGTCCGCTCAAGCTGTCCTATCGCTCCACCGCCGAGGTCATGGCGTTCGCGCGGGCGATCCTCGGACCGCTCGCCGACCCCGACGAGGCGCTGTGGGCGCGCAACGGCGCGCCCGTCGAGCTCTATCGATACCAGGAGCTCGGCGAGGTGGCCGCGTTCCTCGGCGACGCGCTGCGCTCCCTGGCGTCGCGCGAGCCCACCGCCGCGACGGCGATCATCTGCCGCCACGCCGAGACCGCCGACCAGGTCTATGGGGCGCTGGCGCGCGCCGAGGTGCCGGGGCTGCGCCGCGTGCGCCGCGAGGACTTCGCGTTCGCTCCCGGCGTGGACGTCACCGACGTCACCCAGGTGAAGGGGCTGGAGTTCGACTACGTCCTCCTTCCGGATGTGAACGCATCTGCCTACCCCGACGCACTCGAGGCGCGGCACATGCTCCACATCGCGGCCACGCGCACCGCGCACCAGCTGTGGCTGATCGCGACCGGGGAGCCGTCCCCGCTGCTTCCGGCCGAGATGGTGGGGGCGCTTACTTCGCTCTGAAGACGATGAGGCCGCGGGTGGGGTCGTACGGGGAGACTGCGACGGTGACGCGGTCGCCGAGCACGACGCGGATGCGATTGCGACGCATCCGGCCGGCGAGCTGCGCGAGCACCTGGTGGCCGCCCGTCACCTCGACGCGAAAATTCCCGCCCGCGGCGATCTCGGTGACGACGCCCTCGAGCTGTACGTGATCGTCTCTACTCATTGGCGGGCAAGTTATAGCCGCAACCTGCGCAGTTGCAAAGGGCCGAAAAAGCGCCGGGCCCCTCGACGGTGACGGGGCCCGGCGCTGTGAAGCAGTTCTCAGATCGAGCTACTTCGACTTGCGGACGTTCGCCGCCTGGAGCCCCTTCGGCCCCTGCACGACGTCGAACTCGACGTTCTCTCCCTCGGAGAGGCTGCGGAAACCCTCCATCGTGATGGCCGAGTGGTGCACGAATACATCCGGAGCACCATCTCGCGAGATGAACCCATAGCCCTTCGCATCGTTGAACCACTTCACAGTGCCTTTTTCCATCTTGCTTACTCGCTTGGCAGGCTGGCGGCTGCGGGAGCGGGGAGCGCAGCCGGCCACGACCTTTCGGGCCTCCCCGCTGCGCGAAGCATATCCCACCTCAGGGCAGAGATGGAAGACCGCGAAATCAATCCTTGGCGGTCGCGGACAGCTCCAGCATCCGCTCGATCGGACGGAGCGCGCGCAGGCGGACCGCCTCGGGCAGATGGATCTGGGGCTCGAGGTCCCGAAGGCACAGATAGAGCTTTTCCAGGGTGTTGCGCTTCATGAAGGGGCAGTTGTTGCACGCGCACGATTCGTCCTCCCCGGGCGCCGGGATGAGCTCCTTGCCGGGCGCCTCTTTCGCCATCTTGTGGAGGATCCCCCCCTCGGTCACGACGATGAACGCGGTCGCGGGGGATTTTTTGGCGTACTGGATGAGGGCGGATGTCGATCCGATGAAGTCCGCGTGCGCGAGGACGGACTCATCGCACTCGGGATGGGCAATGACGAGCGCCGTCGGGTGCTTCACCTTGAGCTCGAGGATCTTCTTCTCGGTGAACGTCTCGTGGACGATGCAGGTGCCCGGCCACAGCACGAGATCCGGACGATCGGCCTGCTTCTGCACCCATCGACCGAGGTGGCGGTCGGGGGCGAAGACGATCTTCTGCTCCTTCGGGAAGGATTTCACGATCTTTGCCGCGTTGGACGACGTGCAGATCACGTCGGAGAGCGCCTTCACCTCCGCCGAGCAGTTGATGTAGCTGATGACGATATGGTCCGGGTACTGCTCGAGCCACTTGGCGAACGCCGGCGCCGGGCACCCGTCGGCGAGCGAGCAGCCCGCCGCCATGTCCGGAATGACCACCGTCCGTTCGGGGTTCAAGATCTTGGCGGTCTCGGCCATGAAGTGGACGCCCGCGAAGGCGATCACCGATTTGTCGGTCTTCTTGGCCTGCTGGGAGAGCTGCAGTGAATCACCAACGAAATCGGCAAGATCCTGGATCTCGGATTCCTGGTAGTAGTGGGCGAGGATGACCGCGTTGCGTTCCTCCTTGAGACGCCGGATCTCGTCCTCGAGGTCGATGGCGGCGGGCGGCTTCCTGAGGGATACAACCATGCGTCACCTTTATCAGACTTCTGTGGTAGGTCTTTCGTAGGTAGGATGCAAGCGGGGCGCGAACGGATGGAACAGGTGCGCCTCCGCGCGCGGTCGGCGGCCCGCGATCTGCTCCGGCTGGCGCGGGCGCTCCACGACCGCGGCGTGGACGTCGACGCCCTGCCGGCCGGGCAGCGCGACGCGCTCGCGGCGGTCCGGCCGAGGCTGCAGACGGCGCTGGCGCGCGCCGCCGCGGGGGGCGACCAGGACCTCGCCGAGGCGGAGGCGGCCATCGCCGGGACGCGCGCGTTGCTCCTGTCGACGCGGCAGGCGATCCTCGGCGACCTTCATCGCGACCATCGCCTCGCGGTGATGGAGGCGATGCTGGCGGTGGAGGTGGCCGACGACGATCTCGAGCCGGTGTCGACCGCCGGCGACGCGGCCGCCGACGCGGAGGATCGGGGAGAAGACGACGAGGAAGTGGCGGCCACGCGCCGGCGCGCGCGCCAGAGGGCCGCGGCCCGACGCCGCGGAGAGCTGCGGCGCCGGCAGGTCGAGTCGCAGGCGATCGACCCGGAGGCCCCGGTCCTGGCGCTCCTGCTCGCGCAGCCGCGGCAGTGGACCCAGGCGGTCTGCCGCGCGTTCGGCCTCACGGTGAACGAGAGCGCGGGGGCGGCGGCGCGGGCGCTCGCCGACCGCCGCGCTCTCGCGACGCTGGTGGCGGGGCTGCGTCCGGCGGAGCGCGAGGCGCTGGGCTCGCTCCTCGACGCCGACGGGGTGATGCTGACGCGCGCGCTGGAGACGCGCTTCGGCGACTCGGTCGAGGACGGATTCGACTGGCACCGCGAGCCGCCCACGTCGGTGCTCGGTCGGCTGCGCAGCCGGGGGCTGTGCTTCGTGGGCCGGGCGACGCTGGGGCCGAACCTGCGCAGCCGCCCGCGCGTGGTGGTCGTGCCGCGCGATCTCCGGCGGCTCCTCGGGCAGGTGCACCGCGCGACGCCGATCCCGTTCGTGGCGGACCGCCGCGTCGGCGAGGACGCAGTCGAGACCTGCGCCGAGGTGAACGACGTCGAGGCGGAGACGATCCGCTTCGAGCGCGCGCAGCCGGAGCTGGCGGTGTTCTGCGTCGGGATGGCGGCGGGTATGGCGGGGAAGGTGGGTGCCGGCTCGCTCTATTTTCACGCGGCGCGCGTGTGGGCGATGTTCGAGGCCGCGTTCCCGGGGCGCGTGCCGCGCCTGCGGGGGCGGGATCTCGAGCGCGCGCGCCGGGCGTCGAGCCGGGACCTCGACGCGGTGGAGCGGATGCACGCGCGCCTCCTCGAGCGGCGGGTGAACACGATCGTCGCCGCGCAGCCGAGCCTGTACGCGTACCTCGCCACCGCGATCGAGGAGCTCGCGTGGTCCGAGGAGGACAAGCTGCGGGTGTTCCACGCCTGCGACACGGCGCTGCGGGCGTTCGACGCCGCCTTACGCTGACGCCAGACGTGCTGCCCATTGCAAGACCCGCCCCCCCAGGGCCACCATGGCGTCTGCAGAGGCCCGATCGCCATGGCCACGGCCAACGCCGAGCTGGATACATTTCCGCGGCTCCTCCTGCACCACGCGTCGGTGCGCGGCGACCGGCCCGCCATCCGCGAAAAGGACCTCGGCATCTGGCACACGTGGACCTGGCGGCAGGTGTTCGCCGAGGTCCGGACGCTCGCCGGCGGCCTGGCCGAGCTCGGCTTCGGGCGCGGCGATCACCTGGGCATCGTCGGCGCGAACCGGCCCCGCCTGTACTTCGCCATGATGGCCGCGCAGGCGCTCGGCGGCATCCCGGTGCCGCTCTACCAGGACGCGGTCGCGGCGGAGATGGTGTTCCCGCTCGACAACGCGGAGGTCCGCGTCGCCGTCGTCGAGGACCAGGAGCAGCTCGACAAGCTCCTGTCGATCCTCGACAGCTGCCCGCGGCTCGAGCACATCGTCTACGACGATCCGCGCGGCCTGCGCCACTACACCGCCCCCCAGCTCATGAGCTTCGAGCGACTCCAGGAGCTGGGGCGCGAGCGCGCCGCGACGCGGCACCTCGAGGACGAGATCGAGAGGTGCCTGCCGACGGACACCGCGGCCCTCTTCTACACGTCGGGGACCACCGGCGACCCGAAAGGCGTCGTGCTCACGCACCAGGCGCTGATCCGCGCCGGTCGCGCGGACATCGACATGGAGCGACTGACCGACGCGGAGGAGGTCCTCGCGTACCTGCCGCCGGCGTGGATCGGCCAGAACATGTTCTCGTACGTCCAGGCGATGATCGCCGGGTACTGCGTGAGCTGCCCGGAGTCGGCGGACACGGTCATGCTCGACATGCGCGAGATCGGGCCGACGTACTTCTTCGCGCCGCCGGCGGTGCTCGAGGGAATGCTCACCCGCGTCGTCATCCGCATGGCCGACGCCGGCTGGGTGAAGCGCAGGTTATTCGACGGCTTCATGGCGCTGGCGCGCCGGGTCGGCGCCCGGCTGCTCGCCGGCGCGGGCGGCATCGGCTGGGGCGAGCGCCTCCTCTACGCGCTCGGCGACCTGCTCGTCTACGGCCCCCTGCGCAACGCGCTGGGCATGAGCCGCGTGCGCGTGGCCTACACCGCCGGCGAGGCCATCGGCCCCGACCTGTTCGTCTTCTACCGTTCGATCGGCATCAACCTGAAGCAGCTGTACGGCTCGACGGAGACGTCGGTGTTCGTGTGCGTGCAGCGCGACGGGCAGGTCAAGCCGGACACCGCGGGCCCGCCCGTCGACGGGGTGGAGGTCAAGATCGCCGACAACGGCGAGGTCCTCGTGCGATCGCCGGGCCTGTTCGTCGAGTATTTCAAGAATCCCGCCGCGACGGCCGAGGTCAAGGACGCCGAGGGCTGGTTCCACACCGGCGACGCCGGGTTCATCGACGACGCCGGGCACCTCCGCATCATCGATCGCGCCCGCGACGTCGGCCGGCTCGCCGACGGCACGCTGTTCGCGCCCAAGTACCTCGAGAACAAGCTCAAGTTCTTCCCCTACATCAAGGAGGCGGTCACGTTCGGCGACGGGCGCCCGTACGTCGCGGCCATGGTCAACATCGACGTCGCCGCGGTGGGCGACTGGGCGGAGCGGCGCAACCTGCCCTACTCGGGCTACACCGATCTCGCCGCCAAGGAGGCGGTGTACGAGCTCGTGCGCGACTGCATCGACAAGGTGAACCGCGACCTCGCCGCGGACGCAAAGCTCGCGGGCGCGCGCATCGCGCGCTTCGTCGTCCTCACCAAAGAGCTCGACGCCGACGACGGCGAGCTCACGCGCTCGCGTAAAGTGCGCCGCCGCATCATCGCCGCCAAGTACCAGAAGATCATCGACGCCGTGTACTCGTCGCAGGACAGCGTCGAGTTCGAGGCCCAGGTCAGGTTCGAGGACGGCCGGACCGGCAGGGCGCGGGCCGACGTGCGGATCTGGGAGGTCCGGCGAGAATGACCGGCCGTTCGACGGGCGCCCCCATCCTCGCGGTCGAGGACATCTCGCTCGCGTTCGGCGGCCTGCGCGCCCTGGCGCAGGTGAGCTTCGACGTGCGCGAGCACGAGGTGCGCGCCATCATCGGCCCCAACGGCGCGGGCAAAAGCTCGATGCTGAACGTCATCAACGGCGTCTACCGCCCGCAGGCGGGCGCGGTGACGTACCTCGGGCGCCGGCGCGACCACATGGAGCCGTACGAGGCGGCGCGCCTGGGGATCGCGCGCACGTTCCAGGGCCTGGCGCTGTTCAAGGGCATGACCGTGCTCGAGAACATCATGACCGGGCGCGCGCTGCTCATGCGGTCGGGCATGCTCGCTCAGGCGCTGTGGCTCGGCCCGGGGGAGCGCGAGGAGATCGCGCACCGCCAGCGCGTCGAGCAGATCATCGACTTCCTGGAGATCCAGGCCCACCGGCGGACGCCCGTCGGCCGGCTCCCCTACGGGCTGCAGAAGCGCGTCGACCTCGGGCGCGCGCTGGCCATGGAGCCGAAGCTGCTCCTCCTCGACGAGCCGATGGCGGGCATGAACGTGGAGGAAAAGCAGGACATGTGCCGCTTCGTCCTCGACGTCAACGACGAGTACGGCACGACCATCGTGCTAATCGAGCACGACATGAGCGTTGTCATGGACATCTCGGATCGCGTGGTCGTGCTCGACTACGGGTTGAAGATCGCGGACGGCACGCCCGACGAGGTGCGCAACGACCCGCGCGTCATCGAGGCGTATCTCGGGGTGAAACATTGAAGCCGGCGAGCGGAGGCGAGGAGCGCGCGACCCTGGAGCGAGGCGCAGCCGAGCGACTTGGAGCGCCGAGCCGACGCGAGACGGCGGTGCGACGATGACGCGGCGCATCGGCATCGTCGTCCTCCTCGCGCTGCTCGCGGCGGGGCTCGTCGCGCCAGTGGTCCTCGGCGCCGCGCCGGGCGGCTTCTACATCGAGGTGCTCCTCGGCGGGCTGATGGCCGGCGTCCTGTACTCGCTCGTCGCCCTCGGCTTCGTGCTCATCTACAAGGCCTCGGGGGTGTTCAACTTCGCCCAAGGCGCGATGGTGCTGTTCGCGGCGCTGTCCATGGCGCGCATGGGCGAGGTCATGCCCATCTGGGCGTCGCTGGTCCTCACGTTCGGCATCATGGTGGTCCTCGCCGTGCTGATCGAGCGGCTGGTCCTGCGGCCGCTGGTCAACCAGGAGGGCGTCACCCTCCTCATGGCCACGCTGGGGATCGCGTATTTTCTCGACGGATTCGGCCAGACCATCTGGGGCAGCGACATCTACAAGCTCGACCTCGGCATCTCCAAGGAGCCGGCGCTCATCCTCGAGAACGTCTTCGAGGGCGGGATCCTCGTCAGCCGCGAGGACGTCGTCGCCGCCGCCACCGCGACGGTGCTGGTCACGTTCCTGGCGCTGTTCTTCCGGCGCACGGCGGTCGGGCGCGCGCTGCGCGCGGTGGCGGACGACCAGCAGGCGGCCCAGTCGGTCGGCGTGCCGCTGAACCGGATCTGGACGATCGTGTGGTCGGTCGCCGGCGTCGTGGCGCTGGTCGCGGGGATGGTGTGGGGCTCGAAGCTCGGCGTCCAGTTCTCCATCTCCACGGTGGCGCTGAAGTCGCTGCCGGTGGTGTTCCTGGGCGGGTTGACGTCGGTGACGGGCGCCATCGTCGGCGGTCTCATCATCGGCGTCGGCGAGAAGATGGCGGCGGTGTTCCTCGGACCGTGGATGGCGGCGACGTTCGGCGTCGCGGGCGGCGGGATCGAGGACTGGTTCGCCTACGTCCTGGCCCTCGTGTTCATGCTGTTCCGGCCGGAGGGGCTCTTCGGCGAGGTGCGCATCGACAGGGTGTGACGGATGATCTACCGCGAGAACGGACAGTTCAAGACCAGCTACCGGGCCGATCAGCAGATCTTTCCGATCGTGCAGGATCGCGTGCTGGTCCTGGGGCTCGTGGCGTTCGCGGTCGTCGGCGTGCCGCTCCTCGCCGGCGAGTACCTGTACAACGCCATTCTCGTCCCATGGCTCATCTTGTCGCTCGCCGCCATCGGCCTCAACCTGGTCGTCGGCTACTGCGGGCAGATCTCGCTCGGCGCCGGCGGCATCATGGCGGTCGGGGCCTACGCCGCCTACAACCTGTTCATCCGCGTCCCCGCGCTGAATTTCCTCGTCGTCCTCCTCCTCGCCGGGGGGGCGGCGGCGGCGGTGGGCATGCTGTTCGGCATCCCGAGCCTCCGCATCAAGGGGCTCTACCTCGCCGTGGCCACGCTGGCGGCGCAGTTCTTCCTCGACTGGCTGTTCTCGCGCGTCGGCTGGTTCACGAACTACGCGTCGTCGGGGTCGGTGTCGACGCCGGCGCTCGACCTCTTCGGCGTGTCCATCGCCGCGCCGGCGCGCAAGTTCCTGTTTCTCGTCGGGGTGGTGACGGCGCTGGCGCTCATCGCCAAGAACCTCGTCCGCTCGAGCATCGGCCGGGCGTGGATGGCGACCCGCGACATGGACGTCGCCGCCGAGGTCATCGGCATCCGTCCGGTGCACGCCAAGCTCACCGCCTTCGGCGTGAGCTCGTTCTACCTGGGCGTCGCCGGGGCGCTGTGGGGCTTCGTCTACCTGGGGTCGTGGGAGCCGCTGGCGTTCGACATCAACATGGCGCTCAATCTTCTATTCATGATCATCATCGGCGGCCTGGGCTCGATCCTCGGCTGTTTCCTCGGCGCCGCGTTCATGGTGATCCTGCCCATTTTCCTGAATCGCGTCCCGTCGTGGCTGGGCGTCCCCCTGTCCACGGCGATGATCTCGAATCTCGAGCACATGATCTTCGGCGGCCTCATCATCTTCTTCTTGATCGTCGAGCCGCACGGGTTGGCACGGTTGTGGGCGATCGCCAAGGACAAGCTTCGCCTGTGGCCGTTCCCGCATTGACGGAAGGAGGTCTTCCATGAAGCGGTACATAGCTAGGCTGATGGTCGTCGGCTTCGCGGGCGCGGTGCTCCTGGGCACCGCCGGCACGGCGGCGGCGGCCGACGAGCTGTTCGTGCCCGTCCTCGTCTACCGCACCGGCGCCTACGCGCCCAACGGCATCCCCTGGGCCGACGGCTTCGTCGACTACCTGAAGCTCGTGAACGCGCGCGACGGCGGCGTGAACGGCGTCAAGCTCGTGTGGGAGGAGTGCGAGACCGAGTACAAGACCGACCGTGGCGTCGAGTGCTACGAGCGGCTCAAGAGCAGGAACCCGATCGCGGTGAACCCGCTGTCGACGGGGATCACGTTCGCGCTCACCGACAAGGTCCCCGCCGACAAGATCCCGCTGTTCACCACCGGCTACGGCCGCTCCGATTCCGCCGACGGCTCGGTGTTCCAGTGGAACTTCCCGCTCATGGGCACCTACTGGAACGCCGCGGACATCCTAATCCAGCACGTGGCCAAGAAGGAGGGCGGCAGCCTCAAGGGCAAGAAGATCGCGCTCGTCTACCACGACTCGCCCTACGGCAAGGAGCCCATCCCGCTGCTCGAGGAGCGGGCCAAGACGATGGGGTACAACTTCCTCAAGCTGCCGGTGACCCACCCGGGCGTGGAGCAGAAGGCGACATGGCTGCAGATCCGGCAGGAGCGTCCGGACTACGTGTTCCTGTGGGGCTGGGGCGTGATGAACTCGGCGGCGATCAAGGAGGCCGTGGCGGTGGGGTACCCGCGCTCGAAGATGTACGGCGTGTGGTGGGCGGCGGCCGAGCCCGACGTGTCGCCGGCGGAGGCCAGCGGCGCCGGCTACAACGGCCTGGCGCTGCAGCACAGCGCCGAGCGGACCGCGCAGTGGCACAAGGACATGCTCAAGTACGTCTACGACAAGGGCAACGGCACCGGCAAGAAGGAGGAGGTCGGCGACGTGCTCTACAACCGCGGCGCGATCAGCGCGATGCTGGTCATCGAGGCGGTCAAGGTCGCCCAGGCGAAGTTCGGCAAGAAGGTCGTCACCGGCGAGCAGGTTCGCTGGGGCGCCGAGCACTTGAACGTCGACCAGGCGCGCATCAAGGCGCTGGGCTTCGAGGGCATGCTCCAGCCGATCCAGACCTCGTGCACGGACCACGTCGGCGCGTACAAGGCGCGGATCCACACCTGGGACGGCAAGAAGTGGAGCTACTCCAGCGACTGGTACGAGGCCGATCGCAAGGTGGTGAGCGCACTGGTCCAGGCGTCGGCGGACAAGTACGCCGCGGAGAAGAAGATCGAGAAGCGCGACTGCTCGAAGGCGCAATGAGCGAGCGAGCGACGCCGAGGAACGGGGCGCCCCTGGAGCGAGGTGCAGCCGAGCGACCTGGCGCCCCGAGGCGTCGCGAGCGAGCGGTGCAATAATGACAGCCCTCCTCTCGGTGAACGGGATCGAGGTGGTCTACAACCACGTCATCCTGGTGCTCAAGGGCGTGTCGCTCGCCGTCCCCGAGGGCGGGATCGTCGCGCTCCTGGGCGCGAACGGCGCGGGCAAGACCACGACGCTGCGGGCGATCTCGAATCTCCTGCGCAGCGAGCGCGGCGAGGTCACCAAGGGATCGATCGAGCTCGGCGGCCAGCACGTGGACAAGCTCAACCCGTCCGCGCTCGTCCGGCGAGGGGTCGTGCAGGTCATGGAGGGGCGCCACTGCTTCGCCCACCTCACCGTCGAGGAGAATCTCCTCGTCGGCGCCTACGCGCGGCGCGCGGGCGGCTCGCGCATCAAGGACGACCTCGACAAGGTCTACGGCTACTTTCCGCGCCTGGCGCAGCGCCGCCGGGCGCAGGCCGGTTTCATCTCCGGCGGGGAGCAGCAGATGACTGCGCTGGGACGGGCCTTGATGGCGCGGCCGCGCATGCTCCTGCTCGACGAGCCGTCGATGGGCCTGGCGCCGCTCATCGTCGAGGAGATCTTTCACATCGTCCGCGATCTCAATCAAAAGGAGCGGGTCAGCTTTCTCGTCGCGGAGCAGAACACGATGGTGGCGCTGCGGTTCGCCGATTTCGGCTACATCCTCGAGAACGGTCGCGTCGTCCTCGAGGGCTCGGCGCACAGCCTCGCCGACAACGAGGACGTAAAGGAGTTCTATCTCGGCCTGTCGGGCGGGGAGCGCAGGAGCTTCCGCGACGTCAAGCACTACACCCGGCGCAAGCGCTGGCTGGCGTAGGAGGTGACATGACGGATCACTACGACGAGCTCGAGGTGCGGCCGCCCGAGCGGCGCGAGCGCGAGCTCTTTGCCGCGCTCCCGGCGCAGATCGCCCACGCCAAGGCGCGGGCGCCGCACTTCGCGCGCCTCTTCGCCGACGTCGAGCCCGAGGACGTCCGCGATCGCGCGGCGCTCGCCCGCCTGCCCGTGACGCGCAAGAGCCAGCTCGTGGAGCTGCAGCGGCAGGCGGCGCCGTTCGGCGGGCTGGCCGCGACGCCGCCGGGGCGGCTGGCGCGCATATTCCTGTCTCCCGGGCCGATCTACGACCCGGAGGGCCGCGGCGAGGATGCCTGGCGGACGGCGCGGGCGCTGTTCGCTGCCGGCTTCCGCGCCGGCGACGTCGTGCAGAACTGCTTCGCCTATCATCTGACTCCCGGGGGGGCGATGCTGGAGACCGGTCTCCTGCGCCTCGGGTGCGCGGTCGTGCCCGGCGGCGTCGGCCAGACCGAGATGCAGGTCGCGGCCATGGCCGAGCTCGGTGTCGTCGGCTACGCCGGGACGCCCTCGTTCCTGAAGCAGATCCTCGACAAGGCCGACGAGCTCCGGCGCGACCTGTCCTCGCTGGCGAAGGCCGTCGTCTCGGGCGAGGCGTTCCTGCCCCCCGTGCGCGAGCTCGTGCGCGCG
This sequence comes from Haliangiales bacterium, assembly GCA_035259575.1. Lineage (GTDB taxonomy): Bacteria > Myxococcota_A > Polyangia > Haliangiales > SHYZ01 > DATFWE01. The sequence continues at coordinate 5,975 of DATFWE010000010.1, read as the reverse complement.
CGCGGAATCGAGGCGTACCAGCTCTACGCCACGGCGGACCTGGGCGCGATCGCCTACGAGACGCCGGCGCGCCAGGGGATGGTCGTCGACGAGGGCGTCATCCTCGAGATCGTGCGGCCCGGCACCGGCGACCCGGTCCCCGACGGCGAGGTCGGCGAAATAGTGGTCACCACGTTCAACCCCGACTACCCGCTGATCCGCTTCGCCACCGGCGATCTGTCGGCGGTGCTTCCCGGGCCGAGCCCCTGCGGCCGCACGAACGCGCGCATCAAGGGGTGGATGGGGCGCGCCGACCAGACGACGAAGGTGCGCGGGCTGTTCGTCCACCCGCACCAGATCGCCGAGGTGCAGAGGCGCGTCCCCGCGGTCCGGCGCGCCCGCGTCGTCGTCGAGAACGTCGACGGCGCGGATCGCATGCGCGTCCTTTGCGTGCTGGCCGCGCCCGACCCGCAGGGCGCGCGCGCGGCCATCGAGGCGGCGGTGCGCGAGGTCACCAAGCTCCGCGGCGACGTCGAGCTCGTCGACGAGCTGCCCAATGACGGGAAGGTGATCGAGGATGTGCGGAAGCTGTGAGCTGCATCAGGCCAACGCCCGAGGACTCACCCGCAAACTCTTCGCGCCGGGTCCGCAAAAAGTAGCGGTTCTGCGGCCATCTAGTTAATCGTTTCCGATAGTTGGCGTTAGTGCGGTTCTTGCTACCCCCCGGGCAATGGCCCAAAGCCTACGGCGTCCGACTCTGCCCTCCGAGCGGGGCGCGGCGCTCACTTTGACCCTCATCGCCGTGTCGGCGTTGCTCGGCCTCGGCGCGCTGACGCTGCTCTCGGTGCAGACCGAGCTGTCGTCGACCGGCCAAAGCCGCTTCAACCAGTCCGCGCTGTACGCCGCCGAGAGCGGCGTGGCCGCGGGGATGGACTTCCTGCGCAACAACTGCACCGCGGGGGCCCAGATGTTCACGCCGTGGATGTCGCCGTCGAACTCGGCGCCGCAGAAGCCGCCGCAGATCGTCGGCAACGGGCTCAAGCCCGGCGTGTCGGGGAACCCGTTCAGCCCCGGCTCGGACGTCTGGTACGAGGTCACCCTGCTCAACGACATCGAAGATCAGGGGTTCGCCGCCGGCCAGGACTGGAACGGCACGGCGATCCTGCACGTCGTGGGGCACGGCCCCGACCAGACGGTCGCCACGCTCGAGGTCGAGGTGCAGAACCAGAACTGCCTGGCCACCTTCTGCGAGCAAGAGTACGCGCAGCGGAACGTCACCGCGCGCAATGACGCCAACGCGGCCTGCTCGGCGCGCGTGACGTCGGGCCAGCTCCGCACCATGACGCCGGGGAACTAGCCATGAAGAAGATCCTTGGATCCGTCCTTCTGGTCGGCGCGGCGCTGGGCGTCGCGTTCTGGCTGTGGCCCGGGCATCGCAGCGGCGCGCAGCAGAACATCGATCCGAGCTGCACCGCGGGCGCGGCGCCGCAGACCCAGAGCGGCACCGCGCTCAACCAGTTCGCGGCCTCGAAGGAAGGCGTGGGCTACAACAGCACCAGTGCGGCGCTCATGCTGCAGAAGTCCGCCGGAGCGTTCACCCAGACGACCCTCGGCGTCACTGCCAAGATCGTCTCCGGCGCCGCCGCCGACTTCGACGGCGACAGCTGGACGGACTTCGTCGCCACCGGCCAGGGCCTGTTCGACTACATCAAGTTTTTCAAGAACGAGACGTACCTCAGCCCCGTGCCGGTCGATTGGACGAACCCGGCCGACATCCGCACGCCCAACTTCGTCGACATGGGCAACATCGACAACGGCATCGGTCTCTACAACGCCGCGGTCATGGCGGCCGCCGACATCGACGGCGACGGCAAGCAGGACTTCGTTTACCTGCGCTGCCTCACCGCGGCGCTGTGCGTGCCGACGCGCTACGACATCTTCCTCGGCAACGGCAACGGGACGTTCCAGACCCCGTATCCGCTGACCAACATCATCGGCCTCCTCGGCGATGTGGGCTGGACGTCGAACTCCATCGGCTTCGTCGACTACAACAAGGACGGCCATGTCGACATGGTGATGGGGCAGAACGGCCTGCTCAACATCGGGCGCGTGGTGGTGCTCCTGTCCGACGGCGCGACCAGGCCGCACTTCGACACCAAGGTCGACCTCCTCGTCAACCAGAACTACGGGACGCGCGGTCCGGTCGCGATCGGCGTGGCCGACTACAACGGCGACGGCGTCCCCGACATCCTCGTCGGCGGCCCCGCCACCACCAACCTTTTCATGTACCCCGGCCTCCTCGGCGGCGGCGTCGGGACGCCGGAAAACCTCAACATCGCCGGGTGGACGGGCGGCGCGACCGCGATCCTCTCCGGCGACTTCAACCAGAGCGGCAAGAACAGCATCCTCGTCGGCACCGACGGCAACAACTTCCTACCCGGCGGTAAAGTGTACTTCTACCAGGGGAACGGCACGCCCACGCCGTTCGGTACGGGCATCAAGCAGACGATCGTCACGGCGGCGCCGGACTTCGACATGGGCTGGGCGTTCGACTACGATCACGACCCCGACGGCACGATCGACTTCGTCATGGCCGACGGCAACAACTCGGGCACCTACTACCTGTTCGCCAATCGCACCCAGCAGGTGTACGTGGACTGCGGCACGGTCACGTCCGGCCTGATCGACGTGGGCAGCCTGACGAACACGGAGAGCACGGTCACCAGCGTGCGCATGACGCCGGATCCGCCCGCGACGGACCCCAGCAACGGCACCGTCAGCTGGGAGGCGTCGAACGACGACGGGCAGACGTGGCACGTCGCGACGCCGTGCCCCGACAACGCGAGCCAGTTCTGCGTCAACTTCACGACCTCGGCGGGGTCGAAGATCCGCTGGCGCGTGACCATGTGCTCGAACGTGGGCGGGTCGTTCCCCGACCACACCCGCACGCCGACGCTGTTCGGCGTCACCACCAACTACACCTTCGTCACCGCGCAGAACCACTTCCGCGCCGGCCCCATCGCCAAGGACGGCCTCATCTACGTGGGCGCGTTCCGCATGCCGGGGAACGCCGGCCACGTGTTCGCCGTCGACGACCAGTCGGGGCTGACGGTGTGGGACGCGGGCGACAAGCTCGACGCGACGAACGCGAACCAGCGGCACGTCTTCACCGTCGCCGCCGACGGCACCCGGCTGGACTTCAACGACTCGCAGGCGAGCAACCCGGCGATGCAGGCGACGCTGCTGGCGCCGGATCAGGCGACGGCGCAGGCGATCATCGACTGGTACTTCTCGAAGCGGTTCGGCCTCCTCGATCCCAAGCACGTCCTGGGGTCGGTGGAGAACTCCACGCCGGCGCTGCTGACGCCGCCGACCGCGCCGTACTGGTACGTGTTCTCGCAGACGTCCGCCACCGAGCGGGCGGCCATCGACAGTTACATTGCGGCGTTCACGGCCCGCCCGCAGCTCCTGTTCATCGGCGCCAAGGACGGGGCGCTCCACGCGTTCCACACCAACCCGAGCGACAAGACCGACGCGACGAACGGCACCGAGGCGTGGGGGTTCATCCCCTACGACGTGGCGCAGCGCCTGCTCGGCGACAAGACGACCGGCGGAACCGAGTCTACCGCGTATGTCGACGGCTCGCCGACGCTGGTGTCGGCCAAGATCAACGGCAACTGGCGGACGGTGCTGATCGAGGGCGAGTCCAACGGCGGGCGCTCGATCTTCGCCCTCGACGTGACCGACACGGTGTCGGGCGGCGGGGTGGCGGGGCCGACACCGCTTTGGAAGTTCCAGGACAACAACATGGGCCGGACCTACTCCAAGGCCACGGTGATCCGGACGCTGGTGGCGGGCACGGAGACGTGGATGGCGGTGTTCGGATCGGGCCCGGGCTACCTCACCGACGTCGGCGACACCGTCTATGCGGTGGACCTGTCCACCGGCGCGCTGCTGTGGCGCTTCGACCTCAACGACACCAACACGTACATCTCGACGGACATCACCGCGTCGGAGACCGACGACGAGCCGGGCACCGCCATCGACGGTTTCATCGACCGCGTGTTCTTCGCCGACAACAAGGGACGCATCTGGAAGCTCGACCCCGGAAACTTCGACGCGGTCAACCACACGATCGCGCCGGTCGGGTCGACCATCGACGTCGGGCTGGGCAAGCCGGCGCTGTTCTCCACGCGCGTCACCCCCGGCGGCCTGGGCGAGGATCGCGCGATCGCCGGCACGCTGACCGCGGCCACCGACGCGACCAACCGCCTCACGCTCTTCTTCGGCACGGGCGGGACCGAGGATACGCCCCCGAACGTCCAGAACGCGTTCTACGCCGTGCACGCCGACACGGGGGAGATTCGCTCCAAGCTCGACCAGTCGACCGGCCTCGCGGCGGGCATCAAGTTCTACGGCGGCGTCGTGTTCAACAATGGGCAGCTCGTGTTCACCAAGGGGCAGGACCTGTCGGGTCTGGGCCTGTGCGCGCCCACCGCCGGCTCGGTGGTGGCGATCGACGCCAACACGTTCGCCGTCCAGTTCGAGGCGGTGGCCCAGTCGAAGATCGTGGCGCCGCTCTACGCCCAGCAGGGCGAGATCTACACGGTCACGATCACCGGCCAGCTGATGGTGTCGCAGTACGTGGGCACGCAAGCGGGCACGCCGCCCGGCGGCGGCGGAGGAGGAGGCCCTAGCCCCGCCATGGCTCCTCCGGGCGGCGGGGGAGGCGGAGGCGGAGGCGTCGGCGGCAACCAGGGGACGCTGGCCACGCCGTTCAGGGTGCTGGGGTGGAGGCAGATACAATGAGAGACGGCGAGCGCGGCTTCACCGTCATGGAGGTATTGATCGCGCTCGTCGTGCTCACGATCGGCATGCTCGGGATCATGGCGCTGCAGGGCACGGCGGTGAAGGCAAACCGCGTCTCGCGCGAGCTGGAACAGGCGCGCGTGTTCACCTCGCAGATGATGGAGGACCTGCGCGGGCGGCCGGTCGCGGGCATGGGGACCGGCGGCACGTACCCCACCATGACCACGCCGGACGGGACGGTCTACACCCGCACGTTCACGGTGGCGACGCTTCCGTCGGAGCCCAACCTGCGGCTCATCACCGTGACGACGTCGTTCGACGAGGACGGCGATCCGTCCCAGCGACATACCTCGACGCTGCAGGTGCTGCGGACGCTGCAGGAGGCCCTGTGACCCGCCGGTCGGGCGAGTCGGGCATCACCATGGTCGAGATCATGGTCGCGGTGCTGCTCGTCAGCATCGCCGCGGCATTCACGTTCGGCATCCAGGTGCGTACGTCGGGCGCGTTCCGCGATCAGGCGACGGTTGCCGAGCTGCAGCAGACGCTCCGCGCGGTGTCCGACCTGATGGTGCGCGACCTGCGCCTCACCGGGTACCGGGCGCTCATGCTCCGCACCGCCAACGGCAACCCGGCCACCGACATCTACGCCGTGGAGGTCCAGAACAACGCCGGCGGGTACGGGTCGGACGTCCTGCGCCTGCAGTACGGCGACGACACCAAGCTGGCGCACGTCCCGAACCTCGCCGTCGCCACCCGCGATCAGTCGCCGGTCGATGCCACGGGCGGGTTCCAGCCGGGCGATCTGGCCATCGCCTCGAGCCGGAACCCCACGAAGCTGAACCTCGGATGCATCCTCATGATCACCGCGGCCAACCCGGTACCGCCGGCGAGCCTGTCGCACGCCGGCGCGGCGACGCCGTGGAATGCCCCGAACAACCCGCAGTGCGACGACATCTTCCCCACCGCGTGGAACGACGGGTACCTGACGTTCTCCAGGGCTGTGCTGCGCTCCTACCGCATCCGCCCCGGCGATCAGCGCGGCGTGCTGGAGATGTCGCCGTCGGGCGGCGCGATCGCCAACGACTGGACGCCGCTCGCGGTGGGCATCGTGGACATGCAGGTCGCGATCCGCGTCGAACAGCCGAACGACACCACCGACGAGGACGGCGACGGCGACCCGACGAAAG